>CAIQPA010000602.1 GCA_903873545.1 uncultured delta proteobacterium | reverse complement strand
GAAGTGCGGTGAGCCTGCCGAGGCTAGCGTCGGCCCCGCATCGCGGCAATCTCGATCAGTCTCGCCCTCCTCTGCTCCCCCTGCTAGGTGCTGCCCGTCCTGCACCCGGGAGCAATCCATGCCGCTTCTGAACACCCATCTGGTTTCTGTCGCGCAACTTCGCCGAACCGACCTCGACCGCATCTTCGCTGTTGCCGATCGCTGCCTGCCCATCGCGCGGGGCGAAGAGACGAGCGACCTGCTGCGCGGCCGTCTTTTGGCCAACCTCTTCTTCGAACCTAGCACCCGCACCCGCCTCTCTTTCGGCGCTGCCTTCATGCGGCTCGGCGGCGCGGTGGAGACCACTGTCGGCATGCAGTTCAGCTCCATGGCCAAGGGCGAGACGCTCGAGGACACCATCCGCGTTATCGACGGTTACGCCGACATCATGGTGCTGCGCCATCCCGACGAAGGCTCTGCAGCGCGCGCAGCTGCCGTTTCGATCCATCCCATCATCAACGGCGGAGACGGTCCTGGCGAGCATCCGACCCAGGCCCTGCTCGACCTCTATGCCATCGCCAAAGAGCGTGGCTCCGTCGACGGCGTCAAGGTCGCGCTTATCGGCGATCTCAAGCATGGGCGCACCGTCCATTCGCTCTCCCGTCTGCTTGCCTGCTTCGAGGGCGTCGAGCTGATCCTCACCTCGCCTCCGACGCTTGCTATGCCCGCGAAGATCCTCGCTGATCTGGATGCGGCAGGGCTCCGCTACCGGCTGGTCCCGACGCTCGCTGAGGCGCTCGCCGCAGCCGATGTGGCCTATGTCACCCGCATCCAGGCGGAGCGGTTCGACGATCCCGTTGCCGCGGCCCGGCTCATCTCCGGCTTCGTCGTCAACCTCGAGCTGCTCGAGTCGATCGGCCGCACCGACATCACCATCCTCCACCCGCTGCCGCGCTACAACGACCTCTCGACCGATGTCGACCACCTGCCCGGCGCCGCCTACTTCCGGCAGTCGCACCTCGGCGTTCCGGTCCGCATGGCACTCTTCTGCGAAATCCTGGGCAAAGAGCTTGCGTAGCGCGCCAACCAAGACGGGAGCCGGGGAGCCGCGCTTCCTGCTCGTGACCGGCAAGGGCGGCGTCGGAAAGAGCACCGTTGCGCTCGCGCTGGCGCGCCAGGCCTCGCGCCGCGGCCGGCGTGTGCTGCTGATGCAGCTGCATACCCAGGACCGGCTCGGACAGCTCTTCGGCCGTCCGGCCGTCGACACAGAGATCGTGGAGCTCGCTCCCTGCCTCTCCGCCGTCTCGGTCACCGCGAAGGAGGCCATGCAGGAGTATGGGACCATGATCCTCCGCTCCAAGCTGCTTTACCGCGCGGTCTTTGAAAACCAGACGGTCGCCCGGTTCCTCAAGGTCATCCCCGGCCTCCCCGAGCTTCTCATGCTCGGCAAGGCCTACCACCATGAGCGGGAGCTCGGGCCCGACGGAAAGCACCGCTGGGACCTCATCATCGTCGATGCACCTGCCACGGGTCACGGGCTCTATCTGCTGCGGATTCCCATCGTCATCACCTCCGCGCTCCGCGTGGGGCATATGGTCGATGAGGCGAAGAACATGCTCGCGCTGCTCCGAAACCCCGACCGGTGCCGCATCGAGCTCGTCACCCTCCCAGAAGAGATGCCCGTCTCCGAGACCATCGAACTCGCGACCACCCTCACGGATGAACTCGAACTTCCGCTGGGCCGCATCTTCGTCAACCAGGTGGTCGCCTCCGATCTTACTGAGCATGAGCGGGCCGCAGTTGTCTCGGCGCAGCGGACGGCCGCTGGCTCAGAGCGTTCGGTCTTGGGCGCAGCGCTTTTCCGACACGAGCGGGCAACCGCCCAGCATCGCCAGAGCGAGGCGCTCGAGCACCGCTTTGGGAGCCGGCTCCGACAGTTCCCCCGGCTCCCCGTTGAGGCGCTCACGCTCGCCGATGTCGACCGGCTGGCCGACCTCATCGACCCGCCGGAGCAGCCCTGATGCAGACACTCGCACAGCTGGTTGGCTCGGCGCGCATCCTTGTCTGCGTCGGACGCGGTGGCGTCGGCAAGACCACGATGAGCGCCCTGCTCGCACGGCAGGCCGCCGCCTCCGGGCGTCGCGCACTTGTCCTTACCATCGACCCCGCGCGGCGCCTCGCCGACGCACTCGGCATCGCTGCGCTCACCGACGAGCCCGTGCGGCTCAATGAGCCCACGCTGCCCGGCGAGATGTGGGCCGCCATGCTCAAGACCGACGAGGCCTTTGCCGCCATCCTTCGCAGCCGCATGCCAGACGAAGCGGAGCGCGCCTCGCTGGAGGCCAACCGCTTCTACCGCTTCTTCGCAACCAGCCTCGCTGGTGCCCACGAGCTCGCCGCAGCGGAGC
The DNA here is from genome assembly GCA_903873545.1 of uncultured delta proteobacterium. Lineage (GTDB taxonomy): Bacteria > Myxococcota_A > Bradymonadia > REDH01 > REDH01 > CAIWGR01. The sequence continues at coordinate 2,728 of CAIQPA010000602.1, read as the reverse complement.
GGCTGCACGAGCTGGCGACCTGTGGCCGCTTCGACCTCGTGGTCCTCGATACGCCGCCGGCCCTCCACGCATCCGACTTCCTCGACGCCCCCAAGCGGTTTCACGATGCGCTCGACTCCGCCGCCTTCCACTGGCTCACCGGCGGCAAGGGCGGAGCAGGCCGGCGCGGCATCCGCATCGGCATTGGCCTCGGTCTGGTGCAGAAGACCATCTCGCGCTTCACCGGCACCGAGTTCCTGAGCGAACTGACCGAGTTCCTCGGCCAGATGTCGGCCCTGATGGAGGGCTTCAAGACGCGAGCCGCCGAGACAACCGCACTCATCCGATCGGAGCAGGCCCACTTTGTCCTCATCACCGCGCCCGCGAGCGATGCGCCGCAGAGTGTCTCCGAGTCGGCCGAGGCGATGCAGTCGCGCGGATGTCGGGTCTCTGCCCTCATCGTCAATCGCATGATGCCTCCTGTCGCACTGCCCGCCGACAACCGGGCGCTCGCCGGGCTGCTGCACGACGCAGGCCTCCCCAAGGCTGAAGCCGCAGCGCTGAGCGAGCGCCTCCGTTCCTCGGCCGCCGAGGCCGCCCGTTTCGCCGCCTCCGATGAGGCGATGTTCCGCCAGCTCGAGCAGCGTTGGTCGTCGACGCTCGCCGTGGAGGCGGTCCGCGCCTTCCCGCAGGAGGTCTCTTCGCTGGCGGCACTTGATGCCATCCGCAGCCTGCTGTTTCCCGAGCGCGCACCATGATCCGGAGGCTGGGAACAAATGGCCCCGCTTGTTGGTCAGTCTCTCTCATGAAGCCCTTATCGCGACAGACTTCGACCCTGCTGTGCGGCCTCTCGCTCGCCCTGCTCGCTTCTGCCTGCGCCGGTCCCCAGCGCCCGGCAGACGCCTCCACGCCGGTGCAGGAGATTGTGATGGAAGAGACCCTGATTCAGGGCTCCTCCAAGGGCGATGGTGCGGGCCGCATCTACGAGCTCCCCGACCTCTTCAAAGAGGCCAACGACTACCTCATTGCCGACGACTTCAAGAACGCCATCCGGCTCTACAAGGTCATCCTCAAGAACTTCTCGGAGCCCGAGTACCGGCGCGTCACCACCTACAACCTGGCGCTCTCCTACGAGGGCGCTGGTCAGTGGGCCGACGCCGTCGCCCGCTACCGGGAGGTCATCGAACTCTCACCAGCCTCCGAAGACGGGCGGTTCGCGTTGCAAAGGCTCGGACTCTGCCTCTGGGAGCTCGGCGACTACGAGGGCATCAAGCCCGTCGTCGCCCGTCAGTTTGAGCGCTCCGACCTCACGCTCATGGAGGAGGTTGACGCCGAACTCCTGCTCGGCAACGCGCTGCTCGAGCTCCGCGACTGGAACGGCGCAGAGCGAGCCTTCCTTCAGGTGGTCCACCTGAACGAGCGGGGGCTCCGCGCCTGGGATCCAGACAAGTCATCGGCAAGTCGCCGCCCCTACGAACCGACCTCTACGCCGATCGCCCGCGCCCACTTCGGCCGCGGCCGCATCTTCCACGAGACCTTCTCGACCATCCGGCTTGTCCTTCCGAAGGATGCCATCCGGAAGGCACTCCTCGATAAGACCCGCCTCTTCGAACAGGCGCAGGAGGCCTACCTCTCCTCCGTCCGAACGGGCGATCCGGAGTGGGCCACGGCAGCAGGCTTCATGGTCGGGCAGCTCTTCGAGGACTTCTATCTCGATGTGCTCGCCTCCGAGGTCCCGCGCGACTTCAACGAACTGGAGTTGGAGGTCTACTTCGAGGAGCTCCGCGCCTTCATCGCCCCGGCGATTGGCAAGGCTCGGCGGCTCTACGAGCTCAACCTCGGCATGGCGCAGCGGCTCGGCTCCCGCGGCGCCTGGGTGGATGAGACGATTGCCGCAATCGAGCGGATGCGGGCCTACATCGACCGCAAGGAGGGCTGGCTGCAGGAGCAGACCCTCATCGTGGAGCAGCGCCATCCCCACTCGGCCCGCTTCTCGGACCAGATGCAGTTCAGAAGCGACCGCGCGGGCCGGTAGGGCCAAAAAGAAGAAACCCGCAACCTCTCGGATGCGGGCCTTTCGGTGCGCCGTGGCGCCTACTTAGTGCCGGAGCCAGAACCGGCAGCGGGTGCCGCGGCCGAGCCATCGCCCGAGCCGGCGGCGGGTGCTGCAACGGCAGCGGGTGCCGCGGCCGAACCTTCTGCCGCACCGGCAGCAGCCTTGTGCTCCGCCTTGCCGCTCTCGTGGCCGCCGCCATGCTCGGCAGCGGGCGGGTTGGCGATCTCCTTGAGGGTCGCCTCCTCATGCTGCTTGTACAGGGTGCCCTCCTCGGGGAGGATCAGGCCACGCGACAACTCGTCCATGAGGGTGATGGAGAAGAAGAGCAGCATCGCAAGCACCGACACAGCGAGCACGATGACGTTGATCTTCTCGTCCCAGATGAGGTGCATGAAGACTGCAGCAACCAGCGTCGCCTTGCAGGAGGCGACAAGCATCGCCACGCCGAAGGAGAGCGAGAGGGGAAGGCCGGCAAAAGAGACGGCGTAGGTGAGGACAGTGAGCACCAGGAGCGCACCGAATACGCCGTAATAAACGGAGAGCGGCAGCACATGGGGTTCGTGGTGAGATTCGTGGGCGTGGTTCGCCATGACGACAGCTCCTAGCGGCAGGTCGGCGCTTAGCGCACGAGGTAGAGAAGGGGGAAGAGGAAGATCCAGACGAGGTCGACAAGGTGCCAGTAGAGGCCCACGT
>CAIQPA010000601.1 GCA_903873545.1 uncultured delta proteobacterium | reverse complement strand
TCGTGGGCCTTCTCCTCTTCGAGCTGCTCCTTGGTGCGGTACTTGCCGGGGTCGCTCATGGAGTGGCCGCGGAAGCGAGAGCAGTGGGCCTCGAGGTAGACGGGGCGGGAGTGTTCGCGGGCGTAGTCGACGGCGTCTGCGAAGGCGTCGTAGGACTCGAGGAGGTCCATGCCGTTGAACTCGTAGTGGCGGATTTTGTAGGCGTCGGCCATCTCGTGGAGCGGCTCGAGCGAGGAGACGCGTGAGAGTGCGGTGCCCATGCCGTACTGGTTGTTCTCGACGACAAAGACGATGGGGAGGCCCCATACGGAGGCCAGGTTGAAGGTCTCGTGGATGGCGCCCTGGTGGACGGCGCCGTCGCCGAAGAAGACCATCGTGACGTCGCCCGTGGACTGATACTTCTGCGCAAAGGCGACGCCTGCAGCGGTGGGGACCTGCTGGCCGACGAGGCCCCAGCCGCCCCAGAAACCCTTGGCGATGTCGAAGATGTGCATGGAGCCTCCGAGTCCTTGGACGCAGCCGGTGGCCTTGCCGAAGAGCTCGTCCATAATGGCCTGTGCCGGCACGCCGCGGGCCATGGCCTGGGCGTGGATGCGGTAGGCGCTCATCATGACATCGGAGGGGCGGAGCGCGGCGGCGGCGCCGACGGAGATGGCCTCCTGGCCGATGTAGAGGTGGCAGAAGCCCATGATTTTGCCGAGCCCGTAGGCGCGACCTGTGGCCTCTTCGAAGCGGCGCTGCTCGACCATGTCGCGGTACATTTTGAGCAGGGTCTCTTTGGGGAGCTCTGCGGCGCGACCGCGGGGGAAGTTGTGGGCGTGGGCCCCGAGCTGGCTGGTCTGCTTCATGGATTTCTCACGCTGCGCGGAGACTCTGCTGCGCGGTCGGCAGCGGAGCGGTCAAAACTGAATGGGGCTTTAGCATTGAGGGGTCTCAACGCAACCCTTCGGCGGTTGCGGCGGGTGACGCGCTGCGCCCTGCCCTACTCTGCGACGGGCGCGGCCGCTTCCACGAGGTGGTAGCGTCGGTCGGCGGTAAGCGTGACGGTGTCGGTCGAGCGGGTGCCGTTGGGCCAGTGGACGGTGACGGTGGCGCTGCAGGCCGACCCGATGCCGAAGTGGAGCACGAGGTCATGCTGGATGCCGTAGTGGCCGTGGCCGCCGCCGACCTGCTGGCTCTGGGTGCCGGCGCTGGTGGTGACCTCCACGCGGGCACCGATGGCGGAGCGGTTGGTGCCGGGGCCGCCTTCGAGTCGGAGCTGGAGCCAGTGTCCGCGGTCGGCGGAGAGGTTCTCGAAGTAGCGGACGCGGGAGGTGGGGTAGCAGTTGTTTGGGGCGTTGGCGTCACACCGGGAGCGGGAGTGGCCGGCAACGAGGTCGAGGTCTCCGTCGCGGTCGAAGTCGGCGACGGCGATGCCGTGGCTCCGGTTGTGCTCGAAGGCGTCGTCGGTTGCGACGGGCTCGAAGCGGCGGGGCGAGGTCTGGTGGTAGAGCAGGCCGCGGTTGCCGGGGTAGTCGGAGGCGCCGAGGTAGAGGTCGGGGAGGCCGTCGTTGTCGAAGTCGAAGATGGCGGCGGTCATGTCGCCGTGGTTCCAGTCGGGGATGGGGTCGAGGCGGGTAAGGCCGGTGGCCTCGTTGCCGGGACGGGTGAGCGCGAGCGCGCCGGGGGTGCCGAAGAGGAGTTCGGCGTCGTCGGAGTTTTTGCCCACATCCCAGTGGACGATCTCGGTGGTCAGGAGGTCGAAGGCGCCGTCGTTGTCGACGTCGGCGCAGACGGTGGTGCCGCTGTTGCCGCCGAGGCGCCAGGGCTGGCGGTCTGTGGCGTGGGACCAGCGGAAGACGTCGGAGGGCTCGGTGCAGGCGATGAGGTCTGGTGCCGGAACGCCGGCGCAGTCTTCTGCGGTGGGGTTGAGCTGGCAGTAGCAGCGGGCGGACTGGTTGTCGGTCCAGTCGAGGTTTCCGTCGTAGGCGTAGCCCGAGGCGACGGAGCGATTGCTGAAGGGGGATGCATCGCTGTCGCGTGACCAGAGCTGGTCTGGAGCCCTTCCGTAGTTTGCGGCGAGGAGCTCTGGGCGGCCGTCGTTGTTGAGGTCGCAGGCGGTGGCAGACCAGCCGTGGCCGTGGGCCTGTGCGGCGTTGGCTTCGTCGGGTGTGACGCTGTTGCGGGTGGTGAGCCCTTGCGCCTCGGTCACGCGTTCGAAGTTGCCATCGCCGAGGCCGCGGAAGAGCTGGTCCTGCTGGGGGCCGTCAGCACCGGAGGCCTGGACAATCCAGAGGTCGAGGAGGCCATCGAGGTCGTAGTCGACCCAGGAGGCGCCACCGATCGCGGCCGGCTGGTCGGCCTGTCGGATCGGGTTGGCGCTGGCGGTGAGCCCGAAGGCGCCGCCGCTGTTGCGGAGGACCTCGGAGGTCTCGCCACGCGCGGCGGCGGCGCTCTGGTCGATGCCGGAGAAGAGGTCGAGGTCGCCGTCGTTGTCCATGTCTCCGAAGGCGAGGACCTCTGCGGGGCGACCGAGGTTGCGGTCGGCGCCGCGGCGGCGGTCGACGATGCCGGAGTCGAGGGTCACATCATCGAAGTGGGCAGCGCCATCGTTCCGCAGGAGCCAGAAGTTGCGCTGACCGCCCTCGTTGTGGTCGTCGATGAGGGTGCCACCGCGTCGGATGATGAGGTCTGCATCGCCGTCGCTGTCGATGTCGGCGGCGGAGAGGCGGACGCCTTCGACCGTTGCGGGGATGAGGTCGGTCCGTTCGCGGAAGGCGGGGAGTCCGGGCTGCCATGGCGTGCGCGGTGCGCAGACCTCGGGCGCGCCGCTGCCACTGCCGCTTCCACCGGCATCCGCGCCAAGGTCGCCGCTTCCGGCAACGTCGGTTGGAGCGGTGGCGCCGCCGCCGGAGGAGGCGCAGGCAGCGAGAAGGAGGAGGCTACCGGCCAGCCGAGCTTGCGGCGCCATACCAGACCAATCTGGGAAAGTTCTGGACAATGTTTCCTCGCCCTGTGGTGGGGTTGATCTCGATGATGTTGCCGGATGCGTCGAGACCGAAGAGGAAGCCCCAGGCAGCGGTAAGGCCGTAGACGCTGGGGAAGCCGATGGGGCCGATGCGGGTGGCCGCGCCGGTGCTGCCGTCGATGCGGACGAGATCATCTTCGCCGAAGCCGGAGGCGCTCATGTAGATGGTGTCGCTCTTGTCGACGACGCAGTCGCCGCTCGAGGTGAAGCCGCCGAGGTTGCCGATGAGGGCGACTGTGCCGGTGTCGAGGTTGACCTGGTAGGCTTGGCTTCCGCCCGTCGCATAGGCTCGCCCCGTGGAGTCGATCGCGAAGCCGTTGGGGCTGCTCCCGGTGACGCCCGAGAGGCCGCTGACGGTGCTCCAGGCGCCGCTCGCGAAGCGGTAGAGCCCCTCGGGTCCGATGCCCCAGAGGGTGCCGTCGGTATCGGTGTCGAAGTCCCAGAGCGTGGGGGTGCTGGTGACGAGGGTGCTGGTGCCGGCGAAGGGATCGATGCGGTAGAGGGCGCTGGGGGTGTGGGCGTAGAAGGTACAGTCGAGCCCTTCGTTGTTGGCGCCATCGCAGTTGTTATCTGTGAAGTCGCAGCCTTCGGAGCCATCAGGACGGACGCGGGCGAGGTTGTCGTTGCAGTCGTCGCCACCGCAGGAGAGGGCGGCAAAGCCGTCGTTGTCGCGGTCGCAGGCGGGGTCGATGGTGGTGTCTGGCGCGGTGTCTGGCGCGGTGTCTGGCGCGGTGTCTGGCGCGGTGTCTGGCGCGGTGTCGGCTGCGGTGTCGGCTGCGGTATCGGAAACTGCCGTGTCGGAAACTGCCGTGTCGGCCGTCGTGTCTGCGACGGTTGTGTCGGCCGTCGTGTCTGCGGCGGTGTCTGGCTCACCCGAGTCTGCCACTGCTACGTCGTCCTGCAAGGTATCATCCAATGTGTCTGGCGTGGCAACCGTATCGGATTCCGATCCGCCGTCTGCCGGACCTCCGGCGTCGGCGCGGTCGCTCCCGCGTTCGGGTGTATCGACGCCATCTGCAGCGGTGCAGGCAACGAGGAGGAGCGCGGCGAGGAGCGGAGCGGAGCGCATCATGTTACGGCGGTCCTGGGCTTGGAGGGGGTGAGCGTACGGTCGCGTGCGGCTGCGGCGAGTTCGGCGATGGAGGCGTTGCGCTCAAGCGCATCAAGGATGGCGAAGAGCGTCGCGCGGATGTGGGAGGGTGGCTGGTTGGTCGCGGCGCAGCTCTCAAGCAGTCGGATGGCCTCGAGGACGACCTTGTCGTCGGGGGGCTGCTGCGAGAAGCGGAAGATGCGGGCGTGGGGCGTTGGTGCGGTTCCCTCTCCGGCGGTGGAGAGTTCCTCGAAGAGCTTCTCACCCGGACGAATGCCCGAAAACTCGATCTTGATGTCGCGGTCAGGCTCGAGGCCGGAGAGACGGATGAGGTCGCGTGCGACATCGACGATGAGAACCGGCTCACCCATGTCGAGGACGAAGACATCTCCGCCCTCCGCGAAGGTCGCGGCCTGCAGGACCAGCTGCGACGCCTCAGGGATGGTCATGAAGTAGCGCTTCATCTCCGGGTGGGTGACGGTGACCGGCCCGCCGGCTGCGATCTGCTCTTTGAAGATGGGGATGACGGAGCCGTTGGAGCCAAGGACATTGCCGAAGCGGACGGCGGTGAGGCGGGTTTGGGAGGTGGCCGAGAGCGACTGCATGAGCATCTCGGAGACACGCTTGGTGGCGCCCATGACGCTGGTCGGATTGACGGCCTTGTCTGTGGAGATGAGGACGACGACATCGACGGCTGCGGCCTGCGCCGCGCGGATGAGGTTGTGGGTGCCAAGTATGTTGTTTTTGATGGCCTCCCATGGGTTCTTCTCCATGAGCGGCACATGCTTGTGCGCGGCGGCATGGAGGACAACGCGGGGTCGGAAGTGGAGGCAGACCTGCTCGAGCCGCTGGTAGTCTCCGATGTCGGCGACGACGGCCTCGAGGTCGATGTCGGGGTGGCTTGCGCGGAGCTCACGCTCGAGGTGGAAGAGCGGGTTTTCGGCCTGCTCGAGCATGATGATCTGCGACGGTCCGAAGCGTGCGACCTGTCGGCAGAGTTCTGAGCCGATGGAGCCGCCTGCACCCGTTACGAGCACGGTGTTGCTGGTGAAGAGGCGCTCGAGCTGCTCGGAGTCGAGGCGGACGGGCGAGCGGCCCAGGATGTCTTGGAGGCTGACTTCGCGGAGGTGGGAGATGGTCACCGAACCGTGAACGAGGTCGTCTGTGGCGGGCAGGACGCGGTGGGAAAGATCGATGGCGTTGCAGGTATCGATGACGCGGCGAACGGCGTCTTTGCTCCCGCCGTCGAGCGCGATGATCACCTGCTTCGCGCCGGTCTCCTGCGCCACGCGGGCGAGGTCGGCGAGTCCGCCTGCGACGGCATACCCGTTGATGAGAGAGCCCTTGTGGCGGGGGTCGAGGTCGATGACACCGACGATGTCGATGGTGCGAACAGCGCCTCGCCTCACGTCACGCAGGAGCCCCTCGGCAACCGTGCCAGTTCCCACCACGAGGGTCCGGAGAACGCCCGCCTCGGGTGGCCCGTGATGGAGGAAGGACTCGCGCAGGTAGCGGAGGCCAAACCGGGCGCCGCCGAGCAGCGCGATGGTCATGATGGCATCGAGCGGAAAGATGGAGCGGGGGAGCGTGCGGAAGTCGAGCGCGAAGCAGGCAACTGCCGTCGCAGCGGCCGCGATGAGGGTGGCTTTGAAGAGCGACTGGAGGTCGGAGAAGGAGGCATACCTCCACCAACCTGTGTGCTGTCGCAACGCAAAGAAGACCGCGAGCTTGGTGACGATGAAGACAGGCATCGCTGAAGCGATCTGGCGCATCAGAAACGGATCGAGGGCGCCGTCGAAGCGGAGCAGGAAGCTGCCGAGCAACGAGGCAGCGAAGGCCGCTGCATGCACGGCCAAAACCGCAGCTCTACGCAGGGGCAGAGGGCCGGGGATCATCGGGAACACCATCGGGAGGGGCAGTTGCGCGGGCCTGACCGTTGGAGCGTAGCCTTCCCGCGAAGCAGGTACAAGGCGAGGGCTAGGGATCGCAAGGTTCGAACCGGGCTAGCCAGCGCTCTTCGCCCGCAGGCATGAGGAGGGTGAAGGCGCGTGCGAAGTCGCTCGCCGGACGGCAGGAGAGGAGTTCGCGGTCGCGCCTGATCGAGACGAGCCGGTATCGGGCGCAGCTGTCGAGGCCGAGTTGGCCGGCGACGTCGGGCGGCAGTGCGAACTGGCCGGAGGCGGTTTGTCGTTGGAGGTTGTGGAGCAGGAGGAGGCCGTTTCCGGCGCCGTCCCACTTTGCGACCAGCAGCAGTTGCGTCGAGGTGGCGGAGGTGATGGCGCGCATGGCTCGGCTGCGCAGGGGCGCGCCGGCAGGCGATCGCCAGTGGGTGATGTAGTCGCGGTAGGAGGCGACGCGCTGTTGCCATTCGGCCATGAGGGCGGGATCAAAGCGACCTGGCAGGAGGCTGCTGCGGCGGAACGGGAGACGCTCCGACTCGCCCCACTCCTGGCCAGCGAGGAGCATCGGCGCCGACCAGGCCGCGAGGCCGGCTGCCCAGCGGACACGCCCCGTGTCGAAGTCGAGTCCGGTGCCATCGGTGAGGCGGAGCTCGTCGTGGTTCTCGAGGTGGGTGAGGACGCGGGCCTGGCCGCCAAAGCGGGCGGTCTTGGAGAGCATCGCGGCGAAGCCGTTGCCGTCGATGGAGCGCCCACGGGCCGTAGCGTCGAAGAGGTAGCCTTCGGTGAGGAGGTCGGCGACCGAGGCCATTCCATCGGGGTCGGAGAACTCCTCCGCGAGGAAGATGGGGGGCCGTTGTCCGCGCCGCTCCGCATAGAAGCGGGTCTTTGCGATCAGGTAACGCCAGACCTCGGGCGAGAGGCCGTTGGCTTCATCGGTCGCGTGGTCGAGTCGGAAGCCGGAGATGCCCCGCGCGGTCCAGAAGTTGAGGATGCGGAAGAGGTATTCGCGGAGCCGGATCGAGGCTGCGCGGTCGGAGCCCTGCCCGGCGTGGTGGAAGAGGAAGCGGACGTCTCTCCAGGGGCCGCTGTAGGTATCCGAGGGGCCGGTGGATGGACGGGCCGGGTCTGCGCCTGCGTAGAAGGAGGGGGCCAGCCGCTCGAGCGTGTTGGCGCTGCAGTCGAAACTGGCACGCTCTGCAGGGGTAAGCCATCGCCAGAGCGCGACAGCGGACAGGCGTTGTTCTTGCGGCAACTCAGGGCAGCGGAGCGCGAGGTCAGAGGCCGCCTGCGCGATACCACTGCCTGAGCCGTTGAGGGATGCGGCGGTGAGCAGGCTGGGTGTCAGCAGCGCGGTGTCGAAGGTGGCTTCGAAATCCCAGCGCTGCTCCTCGGTCAGCCCCGGTTCGGGGGGCGCAGCGTCGACATCGTAGAAGCGGTAGTTTCGGCCGAAGTGGTTGAAGGCGACATCGAGGAAGAGGCGGAGATCGAGCGCTGCGGCCTGGTCGACGAGCGGCTCCACGATGGCATTGGGATCGCAGGCTGAAGGGTCGCTGATGCAGGCGCGAGAGAGGCCCGGATCGAGGTGAAAGTAGTCGGTGACGGCGTAGGGGGATCCGATGTTGTCGCAGGGCTCAGGGAGCTGTTCGGACCTGTTGTTGGGGAAGGGAGGCATGAGCCAGACGGCGTTCGCTCCGACCTGCTCCGAGATGTAGCGGAGGGTGATGCCGAGGGTGGGATCGTCGGTCGGCTCGAGCAGGTCGTCGATGGTGCCGAGGCGGATCCGCTCCAGGTCGGCGAGCGCAGCGCAGCTGGAGTCGGTGGCGAGGTAACGGACCTCGGGTGCGGGCTTGGCGGCACAGGCCTGGCGCTGTTCGGGTGTTCCGAGGAGCGGATCGCAGGCGTTGGCGGAGCGGAGCTGGAGTTCGTAGAGGAGGAGGCCGTCGGTCGCGGCCGTCGGCGTGTGGGCTGGCTCTGCGAGCAGCGTTGGGGCCGGGAAGCTGTTCCGGCAGACGGCCGGCTCGTCGGAGGGTGGCGCTTGTCTCGCGCTGTCTTCGCCGCACCCGAGCGCGAGGAGCGGCGCCAGCAAGCCTGTGACGGCCCGCTGCAGCCAACGGTGGCTTGCAGCAATGCTGCTAGCGACGCGTGTAGTTCTCGTCATCGAACCGGCGTGTCTTGAAGCGGAAGGCGAAGGTGAAGTCGGGCCAAGAGATGGCGTTCCCGCCGTTCTTGGAGAGGTACCAGCTGGCGCAGCCTCCGGCATTCCAGACGGTGCGCTTGAGCCGCTCGCCGAGCCAGCGCTGGTACCGCTCCATGACCTCGGGCCGGAGGTCGGCAAACCGCCAGCCATCACGCCTCGATTTGGTCATGGCGTCGACGATGTAACGGAACTGCGACTCCATCATGTAGATCATGGAGGAGTGGCCCAGCCCGGTGTTGGGGCCAAGGATCAGGAAGTAGTTGGGGAAGCCGGGGAGTGTGGCGCCGAGGTAGGCTGCGGGGGAGGTGGTCATGTGGGCGTGGAGGGAACGGCCCTGCAGTCCGATGGCCTCGACGGGCGGCTTTTCTTCGGGCGACTCAAATCCCGTGGCAAAGATGACCACATCGACCTGATGCTCGTCGCCGGAGGCCGTCACAATGCTGCCCTCTCGGAGCTCGGTCAGCGCCTCGGCGACGAGGGTGACATGGGGCAGATTGA
>CAIQPA010000600.1 GCA_903873545.1 uncultured delta proteobacterium | reverse complement strand
GTGAGCCACGCCGTTCCGCTGCCGCTCTAGCGCATGGGACTGCTCGTCGGCCACGATCTCGGGACGCACGCCAACAAGGCGGTGCTGCTCGACGAGAGCGGCCGCATCCTGGCAAAGTCGGTCGAACCCTACGGCATCCAGCTCAGTGGCCATGACCGCGCCGAACAGGACCCGGAGGTCTGGTGGCAGGCGGTCTGCCTCTGCACCAGGCGGCTGCTCGAACAGAGCGGTCGCGCAGGCCACGAGGTCGACGCCGTAGGCTTCGCCGGGCAGATGCTCGCGCTCGTGCCGATGGACGCCGAGGGCCGCCCCACGCGCCCCGCCATCTCCTGGCTCGACAGCCGGGCCGAGGCGCAGGCAGCACGCGTCATCCGCATGTTTGGTGGGCGCACCATCGTCTCCATGCTGGCCGGCGCCATCCCCTCCGGCAAAGACCTCGTCTGCAAGATCGCCTGGCTCCGCGAGGAGGAGCCCGAGGTCTTCGCCCGCACCGCCCTCTTCGGCGACGCCACGAGCTACCTTGTCACCCGCGCCACGGGCAGCCTCAGCATCGATGTAACCTGCGCCGCCGGGACCGGCATGCTCGACCCCAAGAGCCGGAGCTGGTCGTCGTTGCTCGCCTGGCTGAGCCGCTTCCCGCTCGCCAAGGCCGGCACCCCGCGCGAGTGCACCGAGCCCGTCGGAACGCTCACCGCGGAGGCCGCCGAGGCGCTCGGACTCTCCACCCGCGCCGTCGTCGTCGCCGGCCTCGCAGACATCCCCGCGGCTGCGCTCGGCTCCGGCTGCGTCTCGCCCAACGATGCCCACATCTACCTCGGAACCTCGGGCTGGCTCGGCATCACCACGGCGACGCCGGCTGCCTCACCCGAGCATGGCATCGCCGCGCTCCCCTGGACCGTGCCCGGCACCTCGCTCACCATCGCAGAGATGGAGAATGCGGGCTCCTGCCTCGACTGGGCGATGCGCCAGGTGCTCTTCCGCGAGGCGCCGCAGACCGCCGAGACCTACCGCGCCTTCGAGGCGCTCGCAGCAACCTCCGAACCCGGCGCGAACGACCTCTTCTTCCTGCCCTGGCTCTACGGCGAGCGGTCGCCCTTCCCCAACGAGCGGCTCCGCGGCGGCTGGCTCGGCGCGAGCCTCACGACCCGCTCTGCCGACCTCGCCCGCTCGGTCTTCGAGGGGGTCTCATACAACCTCGCCTGGTCGCTCCAGGCCATGGCGGAGCGCGGGGTGCGCCCCACCTCGCTCGCAGCGCTCGGCGGAGGCGCACTGAGCGACCTCTGGCTGCAGAGCATGGCCGATGCCTCGGGGCTACCGGTGCTCCGCCTCGCCGAGCCGCGCACGGCCGGCGCTGTGGGCGCGGCGCTCTGTGCCGGCGTGGGCGCGGGGAAGGTTTCCTCGCTCGGCGCCATCAAGGAGCTGGTGCAGTGGGAGCGCCGGTTCGAACCCGATGCTGCCGCCCACGCGCTGCATCGCGAGCGTTTGCCACGCTTCGCCCGGCTGGCGGGCTGGATGGGCCCCTAGTTCGCCTGGCAGATGGTCCGGAGCTCAAAGCTCGGGAACGAACTGATGAAGCCAAGCGAGTAGCCCGTCGCGCAGGACTGCGCGTTGCAGGAATCATAAGACGAGCCGGTCCATCGCTGAGAGGCACTGACCACCCCTTCATCGAGACCCGCCTCCATGGTGCAGGCCCGCGTGTCGCTCACGCAGGCGCCGAGCTCCAGGTGGTAGTCGCCGAGGCAGAGGGTTGGCGTGCAGCTGCCCGCGTCGCAGCTCAGCTCGATGGTGTTCGGCGCGGAGCAAACACTGCCGCAACTGCCGCAGTTGCTCACGTCGCTCGCCGTGTTGGCCTCGCAGCCATTGGCTCCGAATGCGTCGCAGTCGGAGAAACCAGGGTCGCACGCGACAATCTGGCAGCCGCCGAACGAAGCGCCGTCCCAGCGCTGCTGCCCGATGCCATTGGCGATGGAACAGCTCCGAGTGTCGCTCACGCAGGCGTCGCCGTCGAGGTGGTAGTCGGCATCGCAGGCCACCGGCTGGCAGGGGCCAAAATCGGTGCCGACCCACTGCTGTGAACCGGTTCCGTTGGCAATCGTGCAGGCCTGTGTGTCGCTCACGCAGCCGTCGCCGTCGAGGTGGTAGTCTGTATCACAGGCCACGGTGAGGCAGAGGCCGTAGGCGCTGCCGTCCCAGGTCTGCACGCCTGTGCCGAAGGGCACCTCGCAGTCGAGGAAGTCGTTCGTGCAGACGCCGCCCTCGAGATGGAAGCCGATGTTGCAGGCGCAGAGCGGCGAGCAGTCGGGGGAGTCGTTGTCGCAGACCTCCGCGCCGGCCACGATGCCGTCGCCGCAGGTCGTCTCGCAGATGCTCGGCGCGCCTGTGCAGGCGTAGCCAATCTCGGTGCCGCAGGTCGCGCTGCAGCCATCGCCGCCCGCGGTGTTGCCGTCGTCGCAGACCTCCGCGCCGGCCGCGACGCCGTCGCCGCAGATCGTCTGGCAGATGCTCGGTGCGCCGGCACAGGCGTAGCCACTCTCGGTGCCGCAGGTCGCGCTGCAGCCGTCGCCGCTCGCGCTGTTGCCATCGTCGCAGCCTTCGCTGCCGGCCGCGACGCCCTCGCCGCAGATCGTCTGGCAGAGGCTCGGCGCGCCGGCACAGGCGTAGCCACTCTCGGTGCCGCAGGTCGCGCTGCAGCCGTCACCGTTGGTGGTGTTGCCATCGTCGCAGCCTTCGCTTCCGGCAATGACGCCGTCGCCGCAGATGATGACGGGCTCGAGCGTGCAGACTGCGCTGCAGCCGTCGCCGTTCGCCGTGTTGCCATCGTCGCAGCCTTCGCTGCCGCTCACGGTACCGTCACCGCAGATCACCAGCGGCTCGACCGTGCAGGCCGCGCTGCAGCCGTCGCCATCGGCCGTGTTGCCATCGTCGCAGCCTTCGCCGGGGACCAAGAGGCCGTCGCCGCAGAGCACGGGCGTGAAGCCGGTGCAGCGATAGAGCTCAGCGCCGCAGGTTTCACGCTGGCAGGTCTCGCAGGCCACACTATCGCCCAGCGGCGCGCAGGCGTCGGCGCAGGCCGCAGCTGCGCAAACAGCAACATCTCCAAAGCAGCCCGCGCAGGGAGCAGAGAGACCAACCTCCAGTGCGAGGCAGTCGCTGGTGCACTGGCCCACATCAGCCGCATCTCGGCACGAGGTAGCGCAGCTGTTGAACTGGTCGGTGAAGGTCTCGTTGCTGTTCTGCAGCGCGAGGAGGTCTGCATCGTTGAGGCAGAGGTCTGCGGGGGGCGGCGTGGTATCGTCCACCGTCGTGTCGGTCGT
>CAIQPA010000599.1 GCA_903873545.1 uncultured delta proteobacterium | reverse complement strand
TCGCCCTCGGGAGCCCCATCTGCGGTGCCAGTGCGGAAGAGGTTCGTGCGGTCTTTCGCGATGCCGGCCTTGCCCTGGTCTGCGACGGGCGGGCCGCGCTTGTGGAGTCGATCGCGCCGGGGAGCGCCGCCGCGGGCCGCGGACTTACGCCACGCGATCGCCTCTTGTGGCTTGATGGCCTCGGCACCACTACATTGCGGGTCACTGCGCAGCGCGAGCGCCGCGCGGTGCTCTTTAGCATCCCCGTTCCGACGCCGTGAATTCCATGCCTGCCCCCGTTACCGCAGCCCTTTTGCTCATCGGAAACGAGCTCCTGTCGGGCAAGATCGTGGACCAGAACGGCCAGCTCGCAATCGCCACGCTGCGGCGGCGAGGCATCGACCTCATCGAAGTTCGCATCGTTGCCGACGACGAGGCCGCCATCGGTGCGGCGGCTCGCGAGCTTGCAGCCCGCGCCACCTTCGTCATCACCAGCGGCGGCATCGGTCCAACCCATGACGACATTACCCTGGCCTCCATCGCCGCCGGCTTCGGTCTGGAGATGCGGGAGGAGCCTGCGCTGCGAGCCTGGATCGACCAGCACTTCGCCGCCCGCCCCGCCGAACTCGCCGTCTGGCGCCGCATGGCGATGGTCCCCGTCGGCGCCGAGATTCACACCGACAGCCGGACGATGTGGCCGCTGACCCAGGTGCGCAATCTCTTCGTGCTGCCCGGCGTCCCGCAGCTCTTCGCCAACCAGCTCCGTGCGGTGGTAGCCCGCTTCGACGGCCAGCCCGTGGCGCTTGCAACCCTCTTCCTGACCTGTGGCGAGGGCGAGGTTGCGGCCCACCTTGAGGCGGTCCTGACGGCTGAGCCGGCGGTCGCGCTGGGCTCCTACCCCGTCTGGGGCGAGGATGATTACCGCACGAGGATTACCATCGAGTCGCGCGAGGCGGAGGCTGTCGCCCGTGCGACTGAGGCACTGTCTGTGCGCTTCGGCAGCGCGCTGGTCCGGGTCGAACAGGGCGGCTGATCGAAGGTCGCTGCAACAATCGGTCGCAGATGACGACAAGGAGAGGAGCCCCTCCTCCCTCCTGGTGCGCCGATGTTCGACCCTGCCTTCGTTGATTGGAATCTTCCCGCGACCGCCTGCCCGCCTGAGGAGCGGCCATTGCAGGCTCCGGCCCACCTTGCCCGACAACTCGCCCGCCTGGAGCGGATGGGACTGGGCCAGCCATTTGTGATGCGCCCGTCGGCGCTCGGCCTGCACTGGTTTCCTGCCGGCCACTGGCTTGTGGGCTGCGGCAATGCCGAGGTGCTGCACCAGCCTTCGCTGGCCGTGGTGGGCACGCGGAGCCCGGCCGCTGACGAGGAGGCGGCGCTGTCGGACTGGCTCAACCATGAGCTCTCGCGGCTGGGGCTGACAGTGGTCAGCGGCGGTGCGCGCGGCATTGATACGATGGCGCATCGGGCGGCGCTGCGGGCAGGGCTGCCGACCGTCGCAGTCCTAGCGGGCGGGATGCTGCAGGCAGGTCCGGCGCAGAACCGGAGCCTCTTTGCAGAGATCGTTGCTGCCGGCGGCTGTGTGCTGACCGAGCAGCCGCTCGGCTGCCGCCCCTTCGACACGCTCTTTGTGGCCCGAAACCGGACCATCGCGGCCCTCTCGCTCGGCACCTTGGTGGCGCGGGCTCCGGTGCAGAGCGGCGCCCTGACGACGGCCGGCTTTGCTCGCCGGCTGCAGCGGCCAGTGGGGGTGCTTCCTGGTGCGCCGTGGGAGCCGAGCGCGGCAGGGTCGAACGGCCTGCTGGGGCGTGGCGCGAGCGCGATCACGCGGGCGGAGGAGCTGGCAACGCTGCTGGGAACTGCGCTGGCTTCGGGTTCGCGGGCGCTGCCGTTGGCGCCGCCTGCCGCGCAGAGCGTTGCGGTCCCGACGGGCGCGATGTCGGAGGCTGCAGGTCGGCTCTGGGCTGCGCTGGCTGCGGCGTGGGAGGAGGGCGACGATGTTGTGCGCATGTCGGGGCTTGCCGGAGGCGAGGCGCTCGCGGCCCTGACAGAGCTGGAACTCGATGGCCTGCTGGAGCGGCGCGGCACGCAGTGGCGGCGGGCAGGGCGGTGACGGCAACTTGCGGCGGGTAGGGCAGAGCGTTAGGTCGCTGGCCCCGTCTGGTTGGAGCAGAGAGATGAGCCGAACGCCCCAGGTTACCATTGTTGGCGCAGGCATGGCCGGCTCCGAGCTCGCATTGCAGCTCGCCCGTCGCGGCATCGCCGTTCGGCTGCATGAGATGCGGCCCGTGCGGCCCTCCGAAGCCCATCAGACCGAGCACTTTGCCGAGCTGGTCTGCAGCAACTCCTTCCGCGGCGACGCGCTCACGAACGGCGTCGGCCTGCTGAAGGAGGAGATGCGGCGTGCAGGGTCGATCCTGATGCAGATTGCCGAAGAGACAGCAGTGCCCGCAGGCGGCGCGCTGGCGGTGGACCGGGAGCGGTTTGGCGCCCGAGTTACCGAGGTGGTCCACGCAGAGGAGCTCATCGAGGTGGTCCGCGGCGAGGTGACGGAGATTCCAGGCCCCGAAGCCGGCATCTTCGTGGTGGCCTCCGGTCCGCTGACGGCACAACCGCTTGCCGAAAAGATTACGGCCATGACGGGACGGCAGCGGCTCTACTTCTACGATGCGGTCGCGCCGATCGTGCATGCCGATTCTGTCGACCGGAGCATCGCCTTTGCGCAGAGCCGGTATGAGAAGGGTGGCGGCGACGACTACATCAACTGCCCGATGAACAAAGAGGAGTACTACGCCTTCGTGGAGGCGCTTCGCGCAGCGGAGCTGACGGAGCTGCATGCCTTCGAGGAGGCCCGCTTCTTTGAGGGCTGCCTGCCGATTGAGGTCATGGCCTCGCGCGGCGACAAGGTGCTGGCCTTCGGACCGATGAAGCCGGTGGGGCTCGAAGACCCGCGCACCAGCCGGCGCCCCTATGCGGTGGTGCAGCTTCGCATGGAGAACCGCGAGGGGACCTCCTACAACCTCGTCGGCTTTCAGACGCGCATGAAGCAGCCCGACCAGGGGAGGGTCTTTCGCATGATTCCGGGGTTGGAGAAGGCCGAGTTCATGCGGTGGGGCTCGGTGCATCGGAATACCTATGTGCATGGCCCCGAGGTCTTCGACGCGCGGTTCGCCATGAAGGTGGCACCCCATCTGCGCTTTGCTGGCCAAATCACGGGCGTGGAGGGCTATGTGGAATCGCAGGCCAGCGGGCTGCTGCTTGCGCTCTTCCTGGCTGCGGAACTCTCCGGCCAGCCACTCGACCTTCCACCTGCGACGACGGCGCTAGGCGCGTTGCGGCGGCATGTGACGGGCGAACTCGCCATTGATGCGAAGGCCTATCACCCGACCAACATCCACTTTGGCATGATGCCTCCCGTCGAG
>CAIQPA010000598.1 GCA_903873545.1 uncultured delta proteobacterium | reverse complement strand
TTCGCCCCGCTCGCCGCCGCAGGCCTCGACCGCAGCAGCCTCACCCTGGCCTGGGACTTCGTCACCGCCAGCAGCCGCTCCACCCATGGCCCCATGCTCAAGATGCGCGACGACGCCCTCGCCGTGGTCGGCACACAGGGCCCCGAGATGACCATCACCGAAATCCAAGACTACACCGAGGCCGAAGAGGCCGACATCGCCTTCGAGGTCCGCGGCACCTTCCGCGTCCCCTACTACATGAAGGACCTCCCGGTCTCCGACCGCTCCGGCACCGTCGTCGGCCAAGTGTTCAACCTGGGCCCCGACGGCCTGCCTGCGCAGAACGGCTTCCACGACGCCCCCTTCTGGATCCGCGTCCCCCGCGCCGCCCTAGGCGGCACCCCGCAAGGCCTCATGCAGTTCGGCCACGGCCTGCTCGGCAGCGGCGACGAGATCCGCTACTTCGGCCACGACAGCCTCTCGCAGCGCCACAACCTCATCCACTTCGCCACCAACTGGCTCGGCATGGCGGAGTCCGACGAGGGCCGCGTGCAGTTCATGGTCTTCGACCTCGACCGCATCCGGTGGCTCTCCGACCTCACCCACCAGGGCGTCCTCGACACCCTCCTTCTCGCCCGCTCGATGCGCGAGCGCTTCGCCTCGCTCCCCGAAATCGCCGCCCGCGGCATCGTCGTCAATCGCGACGAGCTCTTCTACTCGGGCAACTCGCAGGGCGGCATCTACGGCGCCACCTACATGGCCCTCTCCACCGATGTGCAGCGCGGCCACCTCGGCGTGCCCGGCCAGAACTACTCCACCCTGCTCCACCGCTCGAAGGACTTCGAGCCCTTCTTCGTCGTCCTCAAGAGCACCCTCCGCACCGCCTCCAACGTGGCGGTCGCGCTCTCCGCAATTCAGCTCCTCTGGGACGGCGTCGACCCCGTCAGCTACTGGAAGCACATCGAGACCGAGCCCTTCGCCGGAAACAGCCCCCACCAGGTGCTCTGCGCCGTCGCCAAGGGCGACTACCAGGTGGCGCCCGTCACGATGGAGGTCGTTGCCCGCAGCGGCCACGGCCTTGCCATTATGGAGAACTACGACCGCGACCGCACCCCGTGGGGCGTGACCGAGGTGCCCTATCCTCACACCGGCTCAGGCCTCGTCCTCTGGGACTACGGCAACCCGTGGGGGCCCCGCGCCAACACGCCGCCGGTCGAGACCGACCTTGGCGACCCGCACGACCGGCCGCGGCGCCTCGACAGCCATAACGACCAGCTCATCCGCTTCTGCCGTACCGGCGAAATCATCGACGTCTGCGGCGGCGACGGCTGCCAACCGGAGTAGGTCAGGTGCCGAGCGGCCGCGGCGGACCGTGGCCCACCTCGAGCGCCAGCTCCACCCGGTTCCGGCCCGCCAACTTGGCACGATAGAGCGCCGCGTCGGCCGCCTCGAGCAGCTCGGTGGGCGTCTCGCCATGCTCGGGGAAGGAGGCCACGCCAAGCGAGATGGTGGCGGAGATGGGTCCCGCTCCCGTCTGAATCGGCTCCGACGCGAAGGTGGTCCGCCAGGCCTCGGCCCGCTCCAGGGCGGTGGCGAGCGGCATCTTCGGCATCACCACGAGGAACTCCTCGCCACCGAGTCGGCAGGGCATGTCTTCGGCCCGTGAACCGGCCGTCAGCCGCCTAGCCAGCGACTTGAGCACCTCGTCGCCGGCGGGGTGGCCGTAGGTGTCGTTCACCTGCTTGAAGTGGTCCACATCCATCACCAGCAGCGCGATGGGCCGCTTCTCGCGGATGCAGCGGGCCAGCTCACGGTCGAAGGTGGGCTCGAGGTAGCGCCGGTTGAAGAGCCCCGTCATCGGGTCCCGGTTGGCCTCTTCGCGAAGCGCCGTCTGGAGCTTGCGGTTCTCCTCAAGCTGCCGATGCAGCGCCTCCTCCGACTCCTTGCCCTTGGAGGAGAGGTCGTGAAGCCGGCGCGACCGCCGGTAGGCCTCATAGGCCACCGTGAGGAGGTAGCCCGTGACGCAGATGATGGCGAGCGCAGTCACATGGTCTGCCGTCTGGGGATCATACGAGCCGCCG
>CAIQPA010000597.1 GCA_903873545.1 uncultured delta proteobacterium | reverse complement strand
AGCGGCGAGTGGGCCTTCGACGACCGCTGGGGAGTGGAGGCGAGCCTGCCGGTGCGGTCGGTCTGGGCGAGCGTCTCCTACCAGACGCCCGACGGCGCCGACTATGTGCCGGAGGACGCCGAGGTGCACCACCGGGACGAGACGGTGGTGGGGCTGGCGGATGGTCGGCTGATGGCGCGCTACAGCCAGTCGATCGCGGGCGTCTGGGTGGCGGCCCGCGTTGGCAGCACGGTGCCGCTGGGCGCGACCGAGGAGGATCCCTTCTCTGCGGGCGACGTGGGAAAGAAGCACCAGCACATCCAGCTCGGCTCGGGCGCCTTTGAGCCGGTGGTGAGCCTGGATGCGACCTGGGGCGGCATCTCGCAGCAGACGACCGCCTATGCGACGCTGCAGCAGCCGCTCTACGCCAACGACAAGGGGTATGAGGCGGGCCGGCGGCTGCTGGCCGGCGCCCAGGTGGGCTGGAAAGCGGCGCCCGACCTGCTGCTGTCGCTCATCGGCGAGGTGGGCCACGAGGGTGGAGAGCGGTGGCAGGGCGTTGTGCGGAGCGACGGCATGACGGGCCTCACGGAGGTTCGCACGGGCGCCTCGCTGCTCTGGCGGAGCGAAGCGCTGACGCTGCAGGCCTCGTTGCGGGTGCCGGTCTACCGGGTGCTGGAGGCCTCCGCGGAGGAGCCGGGCGAGGTCTTCGCGCCGGCGAGTTTGGCGCTGGGAGCAACGCTGCCGTTGTAGGTGGAGGCCTCGGCTTCACGAGAGTATCCTGACGGCCTGCAGAAGGGATGGCTCTACCTTGGGGAAGGACCGTGCCATCTCGAGCAGGTTGGAAGGGAGCGACCCGCGACGCTTGAGCCAGCGCTTCAACGCCTCCCGCGCGAGCTCCTGGCCTTCGAGATGACTGAGTCGGAAGGCATCGATGATGCTCCGCTCCGCGCTGTAGAGGCCTAAGCTGATACCCGCGTCGACCGCGATCGTCTCGCGACCGAGCCAGAACGTATCGTCATGAAAGCGGTGCCAGCGTGCTGGGGCAGTGACCCGCGGTGGGCGCCTCGAGCGAGGAAGTGCGAGGTCTATCGCCGAGGGGATGGCATCGGTCAGGTCGTGAATCGAGAGGGCGGAGGCGAGGCAGAGCGTCGCTTCGGGCGCGCGGAGGGCGATCTCGATCCTGTCGAGGTCTGCGGGCGGCGCATCGGCCTTGCGGTAGATGCCATGGCCGAGCCGTTCGAGCAGACCGACCTCGAGGAAGGCCTTGAGCTGGCGATCTGAGAGGCCTTCCGCTCGTGCGAGAGGGTAGGCAAAGGCGTTGGGGAGCGTGTCGAGCATTGTGATGGCAAACGTAGCCACATCATACATATGTGGCAACAATTGCCAACGGGCTGTCTCTCTTGGGCGCCCGCCCATTCCCTTCGCGCCGGTCAGGCCTTAGCCGCCGCCGGTATGCCCGAAGGACACACCATTCACCGCGCGGCGCGCGACCACGAGCAGGACCTGCGCGGCCAGCCAGTGCGCATCTCCTCGCCCCAGGGCCGGTTTGATGCCGAGGCTGTCGCAGGGCCAGAGGGAGAGGCGCGGCTGCTGCGCGTCGAGGCCTGTGGCAAGCACCTCTTCTACTTCTTCGAGGGGGCGCAGATTGTGCATGTTCACCTCGGCCTCTTTGGGAAGTTCAAGCGGCGACGGTCGCCGGCGCCCGAGCCACGGCCCACCACACGCATGCGGCTCGAAGGCGCGAAGTGGACGATTGATCTCGTGGGCCCCACGGCCTGTGAGCTGCTCACGGATGAAGAGAGGGGCGAGCTCATGGCGCGGCTTGGCCCCGACCCGCTCCGCGACGATTCCGACCCAGCGGCCTTCTACCGGTACACGGCGCGCAGCAGGGCGCCCATCGGTGCCATCCTGATGGATCAGAGCCGCATCGCCGGCGTGGGCAATGTCTACCGCGCCGAGGTGCTGCACCTGGAGGGCATCCATCCCGACACGCCGGGGTCGAAGGTTCCGGCGGAGAAGTTGCAGACGCTGTGGCTACTTATCGTGGGGCTGCTTCGGCGGGGTGT
>CAIQPA010000596.1 GCA_903873545.1 uncultured delta proteobacterium | reverse complement strand
GGCATGAGCCGCGGAATCAAAAAGTTCAGCACCACCGCCACGCAGGCCGCGAGCAGGTAGAATCCGAGCCGTCGGAGCGCATACCTCATGGCGCCTCCACCGGCTGAAGCTCCGTCAGCACCAAGAGCGAGGCACCGCCCGCGTTCGGCGACGGCGATGCGTAGGGGTTCTCCTTCGTCGGAAACCCCGTGAACCGGCGCGTCGTGAAGGCCGCCCACTGCGGCCCGGGAAAGAGCGGAATCGCCGGCAGCGTCGCCGCAAACCGGTGCTCCAACGCCTCCACAATCGACCGCTGCTGCGCCTCGTCCGCCGTCTGCTCAAACTGCTCCAGCAGCTTTCCCGACGCCACATCGCCAAACCGGTGCCAGTTCCCCGGCGAAACCTCGCCCACCGGCAGCACCGTCGCCGGCGACATCAACCAGCGGTAAAAGGCGTAGGGCGTCGGCCCGTCCGTCGACCAGCTCACCGCGAGGTCAAACTCACCCCGCTGCAGCGACGAGAACCAGGCGCTGAACTCCGACGGCCGCACCTTCGCCTCCACGCCAACCTCCTGCAGCCCGCGCGCAATCAGCTGCGCCGCCCGCACCCAGTCCGACCAGCCCGCCACCACGCCAATCTCGAAGGTCAGCGGCGCCCCCTTCGCATCGCGCCGCATCCCGTCGGAACCACGCTTAAGCCCCGCCTCGTCCAGCAGCCGATTGGCCTCCGCCACATCAATGCGGGTCCAGTTCTCTGCCGGCCCCAGCTCCGTCCGCCAGGCCGCATACCCATCGCTCAGCCCCGTCGGACCGCTCGGCACCGTCGTCCCATACATCGCCAGGTCGGCCACCTTCGCCCGGTCGATCGACAGGCTCAGCGCCCGCCGCACCCGCACATCGTCAAAGGGCTTCCGCGTCGTGTTCGCATAGAGAAAGACCGTGCTCCCCATCAGCGGAAACCAGTAGCCGTTGTGCGCCGGATCGCGCGACACGAAGGTCCGGTCGATGGCCGGCACGAAGTTCCCCGCCCAGTCCACGCTCCCCTCCACCAGCGCCAGGTTGGCCTGATCGTTGCTCGGATAGGCAAGGAAGCGGAGCGCCTCCACCTTGGGCTTGCCGGCCTGCCAGTAGTTAGGGTTCCGCCCCAGCTCATACATCTGGTTCGAGAAGGAGCGGACCACCGTGAAGGGGCCCGTCGCGACAGGGTCGGGATTGGTGAAGGTCACTGGGTCTGCCACCTTCGACCAGACATGCTCCGGCACCACCGGCACCGAGGCAATCAGCGCCAAGCTCGGCACGTAGACCCGGCTCAGACGGAGCTCCACCGTCGTGGCGTTGGGCGCCGAGACCGAGGACAGAAAGCTCCAGAGCCCGCCACCGTCCAGCGCGGGGAACCGCTTCAGCAGCGCGAAGGTGTAGGCCACATCGGCCGCCGTCATCGGACGACCGTCCGACCACGTCACCCCTTGGCGGATGTCAAAGGTGAGCGTCAGCAAATCATCGCTCCACCGATACCCCGTCGCGAGCCAGGGAACCCAGGCCCCCTTCACCGCGTTGTGGACCATGAGCGGCTCGTAGATGCCGGCCCGCGTCGGCCAGCGCGCCTCGCCCGGCGCAAGCGGATTGAAGGCCCGAATCCAGGTGCTCTGCTGCTCCACCGAGACAGAGAGCACGCCGCGCGGCGCCATGCCTTCGCCCGTCACGCAGCCGCTCCAAAGCAGCAGCGCGCAGGTCGCGACGATGGCCCGCAGCATCCTCATGGAGCAACCTCGTAGGCCCGCACGTAGTCAGCAACGAAGGCCTGCGGGAAGACCGTGTCGGCACCCACAGGCCCCACGTAGCTGCCACCCACGGCGAGGTTCAGCAGCAGGAAGAAGGGCTGGTCGAAGACCCATGTGGTCAGCGGCGGCAGCGTCTCGCGCGTCACCCGATGGTAGGGGTACTCATCGACGAGCCAGACAATCTCATCGGCCGACCACTCCACTGCGAAGATGTGGAAGTCGCGGTTCAGACCGCCTCCGGCCACCGCTGTCGAATCGTCGATCGCCTGACCGCCCGAGTAGCCCGGCCCATGGAGCGCCGCGTTGGCAATCCCAGGCTCCTGCCCCCGATACTCCACGACGTCGATTTCACCGCAGGCCGGCCAGCTCGTCTCCGGAAAGCTGGCGCCCAGCATCCAGAAGGCCGGCCACATGCCCGAGCCGACAGGCATCTTCAGCCGTGCCTCCACCCTGCCCTGCGACACCTCCACAAGCCCACGCGTGATGAGCCGCGCCGAGGTGTAGCTTGCGCCCTGGTAGAGCTCTCGGCGGGCGGTGATGACGAGGTGGCCGGAACCGTCCAGCGCTGCATTCTCGCGACGGTCGGTATTGAACTCGAGCTGCTCGTTGCCCCAGCCGTCGCCGCCCACCTCAGGCGTCCAGAAGCGGGGGTCGGGCGGCGCGCCGGCAGAGCCCTCGAACTCATCCGACCAGACCAGCTGCCAGCCGTTTGCGCCTGAGCCCGCGCCAGCATCCGCCACTGGCCCAGCATCCTCTCCGCCGCACCCGAGTGCAGCCAGCATCAACAACACCGCTACGCGCCTCATGCAACCTCCTGCGTCGTCGAAACAAAGAAGGAGAGGTCGTCGAGCGCCCGGTCGAGCATCAGCGCGCCCGCACCGATGGCGGTCGCGGCCGGCCCGAGCGACGTCGCCCGAATCTCCACATGCGACGCCGAGAAGAGCAGCGACCGCGCACTCGCCGAGGCCCGCAGCGGCGCCAGCAGCGCCTCGCCCGCCTGCACAATCTCGCCGCCCAGCACGATGTGAGACGGATTCAGCAGGTTCACCAGACCGGCGATGCCGACGCCCAGCCAGCCGCCAAGCTTCGCGACGATCTCCACCGCCCATGGCTCCCCCGCATTGCAGGCCGCCACAATCTCCAGCGCGCTCGTCGGAGGATGCTCCAGCCCCGGCACTGCGGCTGCAAGCTGCAGCAGCGCCGGCGTACCGGCGAGCACATGCAGACAGCCCCGGTTGCCGCACGAGCAGGGCGGCCCCGCAGGGTCGATTGCTAGGTGGCCCATCTCGCCCGCGATGCCTGTCGCGCCGCGGTAGAGGGAGCCCGAAATCACATGGCCCGCGCCAATGCCCGTACCCACCTTGATGAAGGTGAAGTCGTCGCCGCCGATACCGAACCACCGCTCCGCAAGCGCACCCGCATTCGCGTCGTTCTCCAGCACCACGGGCAACCCGAGCGCCACGACCAGCCGCTCCGCCAGGTTGATGCCCCGCCAGGCCGGCAGAATCAGCGCAGACAGCTCCCCAGGACGGCGCACATCGAGCGGGCTCGGCACCGCAACGCCCACGCCCAGACAGCGAAGGCCCGGAGCACCCGCCCGCGACCGGCAGCTCCGCACCGACCGCACCAGCAGCGCAAGCGTCTCCTCGGGCTGCTCACGCGTGGCAAACGGCGTGTACTCCTCTGCCAGAATCCGGCCTCGCAGGTCGGTTACCGCCACCGTCACATGGGTCGCTCCCATCTCCACGCCCACAATGCAGTAGGCGTCGTCCGCGAAGGCCACCATCACCGGCGGCCGGCCGCCGCGCGAGGGCCCCGCCTCCTGCAGCCGCACCAGCCCATCCTCCGCAAACCGGCCCACAATCGACGACACCGTCGAGGCGCTCAGCCCCGTCTCACGGGCCAGCTCCGCACGCGAGACGAGCTCCGCCTGCCAGATCCGCCGCAGGAGCATCGCCTCGTTGCTCGCCCGCATCCCGACGATGTCGACCTTATCACGCCGCCGTACTGTCACAGCGTCACCGCCATTGGATGTCGTCCACAAAGAAGCTCGCACCGCCCGTGTCGCCGCTCACCCAACCAAAGGCA
Source organism: uncultured delta proteobacterium (assembly GCA_903873545.1). Classification (GTDB taxonomy): domain Bacteria; phylum Myxococcota_A; class Bradymonadia; order REDH01; family REDH01; genus CAIWGR01. The sequence goes on along the minus strand of CAIQPA010000596.1, from coordinate 1,726 downwards.
CCCACCAGCTCGCTCGGCAGCGTCGCCGTCGGCAGCGCAACACGGTACTGCGTCGGCGTCGTGGTGAGGGTGAAGACCGCAGACTCAGACGCAAATCCGTCCGCCGCCGCGCCGCCGATGCCCGCGAGGAACTTCACCTCTTCGCCGCCCGCGGCGCCCCAGGCCCAGAGCGTTACCTCGGTCGCGCCCGCCGGAATCGCCAGACCGGGCAGCGTGCCCCAGTTCGCCTCGGGGTACTGCCAGAAGACACCCGCCCAGCCCACGCGGCCAGGCCGCCAGGTGAACTGCCGGCAGGCGCCCTGCCCCTCGCCGGCCCGCGCCCCGTTGCAGGCATCCTCGGTCACCGCGATGCCGCCCGGTGTCTCGCCGTCGCCCATGAAGCCGCTCGGCACCCAGAAACTATCCACCGCGAAGGGCAACGTGGTCGGGCGCGTCGCAACCCCTGTGTCGACCGTCGTGTCGACCGGCTCCGTGTCGACCGTCGTGTCGGCTGTTGTGTCGGCCGGCTCGGTGTCCGGGGCAGTATCCGCAGGCTCCGTGTCGGCCGTCGTGTCGGCAGGCTCCGTGTCGGCCGTCGTGTCGGCTGGCTCCGTGTCGGCTGCCGTGTCCGCAGGCTCCGTATCGGCCGTCGCGGTGTCGTCGCCGCCGTCGGCCGTCGTATCGGCCGCCCCCGTGTCGTTCGGGTCGGGCAGACAATCGAGCCCCGACCGAATCGTGCCGGCAGCGCAGGGAGCAGTATCACCTGCCTCGCGGGCACAGGCTGCGAGAAGGAGCGCAGAAACAAGAAGGAGTCGGCGTTGCATCGTTCGACCTTTAGGCGGAGTCCAAAGAAAGCCTAAGACACTTCGTTCGGAGAGACAAGGAACCGCCTGCATCGCGCCGCGTCATCACCCAAGTCAAACACCCAACGCGAGAATCCAGTTTCGCACACAGGCTCCATGCCCAGTTTGACGCGGTCGAAAGATCCTCGCTCTTTCTGCCAAACCGCCGCCACCGCCCACGCCACCCCGCCGCTGCGATCGCCCCGATTCCACACGCGCCCGCAGCCCCAGCGCGCCACAACCCTGACCGCGCGCCCTCGACCTCCAGCGCGCTTGCAACCGCAGCAGCAGCAGCCTATTCGCCTCTCCGGCGCACTGGTGCGACCTCGCACATTTCGGCATCTCCATGAGCAAGTCCTCCGTCGAAACCTACGGACGCTGGGCCGTCGTCGCCGGCGCCTCAGAAGGACTCGGCGCCGCCTTCGCGCAGGCACTGGCCAGGCGTGGACACAACCTCATCCTCATCGCCCGCCGCGCCGAGGTGCTCGAGGCCGAGGCCGACCGGCTCCGCAAGACCGGCGTCGAGGTCCGCACCCTCTCGCTCGACCTCGGCAATGCAGACTTCGTTGCCAAGCTCCTCGCCGAACTCGAAGGCCGCGAGCTTGGCGTCGCCGTCTTTAACGCCGCCTACTCCTATATGGCCCCCTTCCTGAGCCGGCCCGTCACGGAGCCCCTCAAGGTCGCGGCCGTCAACGTCCAGGGCCCCCTCCTCTTCGCCCACGCGCTGCTCCCGCAGATGGTCGAGCGCAAGCGCGGCGCCCTCATCCTCATGTCCTCCCTTTCGGGCTTCCAGGGCTCCCCCTTCCTCGCCGCCTACTCCGCCAGCAAGGCCTTCAACACCACGCTCGCAGAGGCGCTCTGGGGCGAGATGGAAGAGCACGGCGTGCATGTCCTCGCCAGCGCAG
>CAIQPA010000595.1 GCA_903873545.1 uncultured delta proteobacterium | reverse complement strand
TTGGCGCGCTCGCTGGGCCGACCTTCAGCCTGCACTGCCAACCGTGACAGAGGCCCGCGAAGGGGACCAGCGCGCTGCGGAACTCTGCCCAGCAGGCGCCGCTCTCAGTGCCCTAGTGGTCGTGGCCGTCTCCGTGGTCGTGGCCGTCTCCGTGGTCATGGCCGTGGTCTTGCGGCGGCTCTGAGCCAACCTCGCGGGTGGGACCCTGGGGCGGCTGCTCCGCCTGGGTTCCCTCCTCGGGTCGCTGCCCATCCTTCTTCCACTTTTCGGCCGTCGCGACCCGGTTCTTCAGGTACTCAGCCTGCTCCTTCGTAGAGATGAGCGGAATGGCCTTCTCGTAGAACTCGAGCGCGCGGGTCGGGTCCTCCTTGGACTCCTCGTACAGGCGGCCGATGCGCACATAGGCCTCGAACTTTGCAGACTCCGGAATGGGGCGTTCGATGACACGCCGCAACGTCTCCAAGGCCCGGTCTGGCTGCTGGTGAATGAAGTAGACATCACTCAACAGCTCCGACGCCTTGAACAGATTGGGGTCGATGTCGAGCGCTCGTTCGAGCAGGGCCGAGGTCTTACCGAGCGCATCTCCGGCCTCCTCCGTGTTGGGGGGCGCGATACGCGAGAAGCAGTCGGCCAGCGCAAAACGGGCCATGGCAGAACCGGGGCGCAGCTCAACCGCCGACTGAAACGCAGCCATCGCCGGCCGGAGACCACCATCCGGCTTGAACTTCAGCAGCAGCCCGAGATTGTAGAACGACTCGAACCGGGGCTGAATCGCGTTCGCCTTCGTAAAGGCCTCGCCAGCATCCGACAGGTGCGCATACCAGGCCAGCACCATGCCACGCCCCGTGGCGACGCCCCAGCGGATGGTCTGAACCTGGGGCCAGACGACCAGCGGCAGCACCACAGCGAGCGCCAGAACACCCTGAAGCGGACGGGCTGCAGCTGCCTGCTTCGCAGCCTTCGCAGGCCGCTCGATGGCGACCAGAATCACCACCGCCATCAGCGTCATCGAGGCCGCGGTAAGCCAACCCGGCCCGGCTGCATAGGCCGCTACCGCGGCGCCGAGGGCAGGAATGATCGGTGGCGCGGGGTCCTGCTTGTCCGGAGCACGGCTGCCGTCTTTGATCGCCAGTCCGAAGAGCACAATCAGCAGCAGTGGAAGCAGGAACCCGAACTCTGCAGCCTGCTGCAGAAAGGCCGAGGGCGCCCGCCGAGCAGAGGGCAGCCCGTTGGTGTGGCTGGCAACCCACGGGTCATCGTGGTTGAGGAACTCCGCGCCGCGGGCCCCGAAGGTCCCCGGCCCTGCGCCGAGCGGCTGGCTCGCCTTCGCCATCTCAAAGGCCGCGTTCGACAGCGCGTGACGCGCATCTGCGTCGCTCCATTGGCTGTCTGCGCCTGTCTCAATCTCGGTGCGGAAGGAGGGGAGGCTATCGGAGTCCGACTCGCTCTCTTGGAGCGTTGGAGAGGGAACAGCCTGAAGCGCCGCCGCTACGAGCCAGGGGGTGAGCCAGGCGAAGAGCCGTCGCACACCTCCGCCTTCCGTGCCGCCGAAGACACTGAAGATGGCGCCGATGATCGATGCAGCCGCGATTGGCCACCAGACGCCCAGGCTGTCGGTGAGCCCCAGCGCGATCGCTGCGAACCCCGTGCCAACGCCGAACAGCACGCGCCGCCAACCGTCGCTTGCAAGCCCGCTCGATACCAGCAGCGGCAGGGCGACGGCGAGCCAGGTTGCAGCCTGGTGAGGGTCGTCGAAGAAAGGATGCGGCGCCGCAAAGAGCGGGGCGGTCGGGATGGCAGCGGGGAAGACAAGGCCGGTCAGCCCGAGCAACGAGCAGACACCCACCGTGATGGCTGTCACGGCGACAGATACCCGAAGCAGCGGTGCCAGCGTCACGCCATCGCGGGGGTAGGCGGCGGCAAGCAGCAGCGGTGTCGCCCCGATCAGGAGCGCCAGCGCGTCGTACGATTCGGCCGTCAGCCCGCCGAGCGCTGTCCGCGCCACCGCCCACAGCAGCAGCGCGATCCAGGCTCCGCCTGCATAGTTGGCCCACGGTGCCACCGGGGCCGTCGACGCTGGTAGCAGGCGCCACAACACAAGCCCGAACCCTCCCAGAATGGCAGCGGCCGCGCACTGAAGCACATCGTATCGCGGGAACCCCGAGAAGGCCGCGAGGACGGCCACAACGGGAATGGAAAAGAGGATGAACTTGTAGAGTTGGCGCATGGCGTCGGTTCTGTTGCGTGGAGGCGGCGGCGCAATCGCACCGCCCCTGCCCCTTTGCAGAATCACGGCAGCGACACAAAATTGCGTCCCGTCCGCTGCCGTCTTAGAGAGGCGGGGCCGCGCGATGTGTCGTGGCGCTGGGAGTTTCGCGTGCCCGAGTCCTCAAGCAAGAACTGGTCGCTGATCCTGCTCCGGGCACTCTGGCGCGCCATCCTCTACCTCCTCCTCGCCGTCCTCCTCGGCCCAGGTTGGTATGCCGCCAAGCGGGGGAGGGCGAAGGCGGCCCTTTTCGCAAACGGCATTTGGTCCACTGCCTGGATCATCTTCGCCCTTGCGCTCAATCACTTCGCCTTCGCTCCTACCTTCCCACTCATCGCCATGGGCCTGCTCTTCTGGGTCCTCGAGTTCATCTTTGTCTCGCACCCCGCCTCAACGGAAAAGCACCCGCTGCCCGAGCCACCTCCGCTCCGCCTTGGCCGCTTCACGCCCGCCATGGTCTGGGCCGTCGTGCTCTGCTGGGCCTACTGGGTCCCGATGCTGGTCTCCCGAAGCCTCATCGTGGACCACTGGTCGCTCTTCGTCCCCTTCGACACCAACATGGCCCCCACCATCCTGGAGCATGAGGTCATCCTCGTCGACCGTACGCAGCGCAACCTCGCCGACTTCCGCCGCGGCCAGCTCGTCCTCTACACCGAGCCCAGCGACGAAGAGGCCAGCCGGATCGGTCGCATCGTCGCGCTCCCCGGGGATGAGGTCACCATCGAGGAGGGGCAGCTCATCGTCAACGGCCAGGCCGTGCCCCAGTTCGAACTCGATGACCAGACCCGTGCCATGGTTGTCTCAGCCATCGGTGATCGCGCCGATGCAATGCGCCTCTGGTTCGAGGTCGTCGAAGGGCGAAAGTATGTGGTCGTCGGACCGCGCCAGGCCATCTTCGGACAGGCGCCCGAATGGGTAATCGGGGAGGGCGAATTCCTCGCCTTCAACGACGAGCGCATGAACCGCGACGACTCGCGCAACTTCGGCCCGCTGCCCGAGGCGGCCATCGCGGGCAAGCCGCTCTTCATTGTCCACCATGGCGGCGAGTCTGACCAGGTCGGCCGCGTCAGCATGCGGGTGCAGCCACGCGAAACCGCCGCAGCCCTGCCGCAAACGGCGACACCTGCCCCTGCCAAGTGAGCCCCACATGATCTCCTGCGACCTCCGGAGCGACACCGTCACACAGCCCACAATCGCCATGCGCGCTGCCATCGCGGCGGCCCCCGTGGGTGACGATGTCTTCGGCGAAGACCCGACCATCCGAGCACTTGAACTCCGGGTCGCCTCACTCCTCGGAATGCCCGACGCTGTCTTCACCGCGAGCGGCACCATGGCCAACCAGCTCGCGCTCATGACCCACTGCCGGCGGGGCGACAGCGTCGTCGTTCCACGCAACTCGCACATGGTCCTCTTCGAGACGGGCGCTTCTGCGGCGATCTCCGGCATCCAGACCTTCGAGGTGGGTGAGGATGGCCACTTCGATGGAGACCATGTCCGCGGCGCCGCTCGTTCCAATGCCTACATCTATCCTCCGACCCGGCTTGTGGTGGTTGAGAACACCCACAACTTCGCAGGTGGCCGTGTCACAGACGGCGCCCGAATGAGCCACATCGCCGAGGCCACCAGCGCGCTTGGCATTCCGCTCCATGTTGACGGAGCGCGGCTACCCCATGCTGCCGCCGCGACCGGCCTCTCCATGGGCGAGCTAGTTGTCGGCGCAACCTCCGCCTCCATCTGCCTCTCGAAGGGGCTCGGAGCACCCATGGGCAGCGTCCTCGCGGGTCCGCTCGACTTCATCCAGACGGCGCGCCGCTACCGCCGCATGCTCGGCGGTGGGCTTAGGCAGGCAGGCCTGATGGCAGCCGGTGGTCTCTTCGCGCTCGACCACCACATGGGCGATCTCCGCCTCGATATCGACCGTGCCGGCGAACTCGCAGCGGCGCTCTCCGAGACCTCGACGTTCGCCCCTATCGGGCAGCCCGATTCCAACATCGTTGTCGCTCAGACCGTCGGCTGGGATGCCGAGGCAGCGCTCGCAGCCCTGACCCACCGAGGCCTTCGCGCCATGGCCTTCGGAGCCAGCAGGGTCCGGTTTGTCTTGCATCGCGACATCACAGAAGAGGCCTTCCAGGCGGCGCTCACGGCGGTCCG
>CAIQPA010000594.1 GCA_903873545.1 uncultured delta proteobacterium | reverse complement strand
GAGGAGCGCGAGGAGGGAGAATCGGACGAGCATCGAACGGCTGTCGACGAGAGACATCGGGGTGGCTCCGAGCGGATGACTGCGCCTCAGGTAGCAGACGATTCGGCAGATGGCGACAATCGATTGTGCAATATGCGACACATTTGGCGCGAACCAGCAGCGGCCCGGTTAGCGGCTCGTCACCGCCCGCCAGAGGCGGGGCGCCTCGTTGGCGTCGGCGCGCCGGATGGCGGCCGCCTCGGACTGTGTGAGCCAGATGCGCCAGCTGGTTGCCTCGCTGGCCTGGCGGGTCTCGTCGCGGAGGCGGACCCAGCTATTGGCGGGCGCGCCGGCGGTCCAGCCGACGGCGACATGGGTGGTGGCGACCTCCTTGATGGCGAACCAGCCATTGCCCAGGTCGATGAGGCCGCTGGCGACGGGGACCCAGGCGGCATCGGCGGTGGCGTTGGGCTGCAGATCGAAGCTGGCCTCGGTGGCGCGGAGGATGGTGGCGGAGAGCGCGGGTCGCAGGCCGACGAAACCGGGCTCGCGGGGCAGCCGGAGCTCCATCGGGAGCGGGTTCTGGACGCAGCGCCAGCGGCGGGTCGGGTCGCCGCCGATGCAGCTGTCGAAGCGGGCGGCCGCGTCGGGCAGCGCGGGCCAATCCACGGTGAGTTCGAAGAGTTCGTCGTCCGCCTCGTCGCGCCAGCTGCTCCAGGCTGCGCTCGCGCCACGCCCGCCGTCGTCCAGTTCGATGGCGAAGGGTGCTGCGACGCTCGACATCGCTGGAGGCTCCGGTGCGGCGCTCGCGGTGACGGTGCCGGCGTCGGTGTCGATCTCCAGCCCTGTCTCGCCCGGATAACCGACCCGCGCGAGGATGGCTGAGGCTGCGTCGGCTTCGCTTGCTGCGGCGTTGCAGTGGTCGAGCCCGTAGTTGACCTCGCCGTGCCACGGATTGACGCCGCGCGCATCGGAGACCTCGCCCCAGAGCAGGTCGCGCCAGCCCTGGTTCAGCGCAGCTGCCGCCTCAGCAGTCTGCGCTTCGCTGGCGATGCCGGGCTGGCCCAGCAGCGTCTCGAGCTCGAGCACCTTGTAGCGGGCGCCGATGCAGGCGCGCAGCACCGCGAGGTCGCGCTCATGCTTGCTCCAGAGGTCGCCCGCGCCTCCCATCCAGCGGAGTGGCCCGCGGGTGGAGTTGGGCTGCCAGGTGCCGTCGAGCAGCGGCGGGTGTTCGACGGGCGTTACGCCGGCCTCGCGGACCGCCGCCACATAGTCGGCGATGCGGCCTACGCGGGCGCCGTTCCGCTCTGCGCAGCGCAGCTCGTTCTCGTAGGTGCGGATGGAGCCAGCGTTGCGGGCAAAGGCGCGGCCCACATAGGGGTTGAGGTCGGCGGTCGCGAGCAGCTCGCCGTCGTCGAAGAAGGAGAAGTCGCGCTGCACGATCGCGCTGCCGTAACCGCGTGGCAGGATGGCGGTGAGCGCGCCGTAGGAGAGCAGCGGCGCGTCTGCGAAGGACTGCGCGTAGAAGCGGGAGAGGTTGCTCGGGATGACCATGATGGCGTCGGGGCGCCGCTCCGCCAGCCAGGCCGCAAAGCCGGGGCCGAACTGCCCTTCCTGGGTGAAGACGACGGGCGACAGCGGCAGGTTGGCGGCCGCGAAGCTGGCCTGCGTCATCTCCCACGAGCGCTCCATGTCGCGCCGCCCGAAGGCGAGGAAGAACTGGTCGCTCCAGTGGATGGAGGCGAGCTCGAGCTGGCCCGCTTCGACGAGCGCACGCATGCGGTCGAGCACGGCGGGGTGGCGCTCACGGATGACGTCGACTGCGTAGCCCTGCAGCTCGAAGGTGAGCGCGAGCGTGGGATGGCGCTCCAGGATCTCCAGCAGCGGCACGATCGACTCGGTGACGATGCGGTCCTCGGTCTCCTGCTCGGTCATGTCGAGCAGCCGCGACGAGGCCGGCGCGTTGGCGGCGATCTCGGCAAAGCCCGTCGTGCCGCCGGCCACATACTGGATGTTGAAGTGGAAGAGGCTCAGGCTCCAGCGGCCCGCGAGCGGCTGGTCGCCCTGTGGCGGCTCGGGGCAGTCGGCCATCCAAGCGTCGTCATCGACCGTGTCGACCGCGGTGTCTGCGCCGGTGTCTGCGCTTCCGCTTCCGCTGTCGTCGAGGGTGTCTGCCAGGCTCGTGTCGTCGCCCGTATCGGCGCTTCCGGCGCCCGTGTCTGCTGCGGTATCTCCGCTGCCGCTGCCGTCTGCCACGGTCGTGTTGTGTTGGCTCTCTCCGCAACCGGCTGCGAGCGCGGTGAGCAGAGCAGCGAGGGCAAAGCGAGCGGTGGTCATGGTTCTCTCCCGAGGTCGTGTTGCCAGTCTATCGCACAGCGGCCCGCCCCCTTCCACCTTCTCATCAGATCGCCGCCGCTACGCTGCCGGTTGGGTGCGCAGCGGGTGGTCTTCGATGGCCGCCGCGGTGCAGGCG
>CAIQPA010000593.1 GCA_903873545.1 uncultured delta proteobacterium | reverse complement strand
GGAGGCTGCGGCCACACAGCTTCAGGTGACCTCGACCACCGTGGTCGAGCAGCACACCGACAACCAGGACGACGCCACCGACAACGACGACTATGGGATCGTTGTGCAGCGGCTCAACCTCGGCGCAGTGTCCAACGGTCTGGAGTTCACCGGCCGACTCGATGGCGTTGGCCTGTGGAACGAGCCCTCCGCCGCCTACGGCTCCTATCTCGAGCTCGAGCGGCTAGGCGTCGCCTGGCGTAGCGAGGCCGTGAGCCTGAAAGCGGGCGACGACTACCTTCAGGTGGGCCGAGGCTTTCTTCTGTCGCTCCGCAAGAACGACGAGGCAGGCCTCGACATCTCCTTCCGCGGCGTTGGCGTGGAGGCTGATACCGGCCCGGTCCATAGCCGCATCTTCTACGGTCGGAGCAACTTCGCCAACCTCGATGCGCTCACCCAGCGCTCGATCGCCGATGTGAACGATATCATCTCGGGCGCAGTGGTCACCGCCGACGCCGGCGATTTCGGCACAATCGGCCTGCAGACGGTCGCTGTCTCGACCCGGATTGGCAGCGGAGCCACGGCAACCGATGGCGAGTTCACGGGCGTGGGAGCCACCTGGGACCTGCCCGCGCCGACGACCTGGATGTCGTTCTATGCGGAGGCAAACCTGCTGCGGAGCGAATCCTATGGCATCGCCGAACAGCACCCCGCTGCGCTGCTCTCCACCAACTTCTTTGTGGGCGACGTGACCCTGACCGTCGAGGCGCTGACCGTCGAGGGTTTCGCCATCGAGAGCACTCCACAGCCTGCGGTGGCCGGCTTGAGCACGACGGGAGCTACCTTCTACTACAACCAGACACCGACGCTCGAGCGGCAGGACCAGGAGGTTCTCAACGCGAACGATGCGCGCGGAGCTCGGACCCGTGTTGACTATGTCGTCGGCGACACCGGCCTCTCAGTCTATGCCAACGCCCTGCTCCGCCAGCAGGCTCAGAGCTCGCCGCTGCCCACCGACCAGGTCCATGGCTACGCCGGTTGGGAGTTTGCCTACGGAGAGGGTGCGTCGCACTTCAACGGCAGCGTCGGGGCCCGCAACGAGACGCAGAACGGCAAGGAGTTCGCCTCCATGGAGCACGCCGACATCGACTGCGTGCAGGCGCTCGGAGGACCTTGGTCGCTGCATCTGACCGCGAAGGGAGAGAACTGGAAGAAGCAGGCGCTCGGCGCCACAAAGGCCTACCGGCGCGGCAACGCAATCGTCGGACTCGACCTGCGCGGTATCGGCGGACTTGCCTTCGAGTATGGCCACGACGACGAGACCGAAGGCAATAACACCCGCACCGACTTCTATGCGGGCCATATCAACTACGAGATCTCGGAGGCCTTCACGGTTCGCGCTGTGGGTGGGTCGCAACGGGGCGGCCTCAAGTGCGTCAACGGCGTCTGCCGCAAGTACCCCTCTTTCTCGGGCGGACGGCTCGAACTCATCGCGAGGTTCTGATGCGTCGCACGCTTGGCCTGATTGCGCTCCTGGCGCTCACCACGCTCCACCCCGGCAGCAGCGAAGGAGCCTCTTCCCGCGGCGGCCTCTACCAGCGCTACCGTGGCGAACTCCTCGACGACGCAGCCCGTCCGCTCTCGGGCGTCTTCACCATGACCTTCTCCTTCTGGCAGCACCCGAGCGGCCCCGCGGTCTGGCGGGAGACCCGCATCGTTGCGGTGGTTGATGGCGAGTACGAGGTCAAACTCGGCAGCATCAACCCCATGCCCTTCCAGCTGCAGAACAGCGCCGGCGAACTGCATGTGATGCTGGAGGCGGACGAACTCACCCACCACGCCTTCCGCGTGTCGCTCATCCGCGCAGACCTGGACCCTGCCGAACCCAAACTGCCTGTGCCGGTCTACCTCGCAGAGGTTGCGGAGCGGGCCATGCTCGCCGCCCACGCCGATACCGCCGACAACTGCGACCGGCTCGGCGGCAAGCGGCTCGATGAGATCGATCGCTTCGAAGAGCTGCTCGCTGAGGTAGCGAGGATGCGGGCGTTGCTCGACAGCGCCGGCGACAAACCGCGCATCAGCAACAAACAGGTGGGGCTGCCTCGTATCGGCGGCTCAACTGGCAACCGTTACGCTGTGAACTGCCCGCCAGGCTCGATAGTCACCGGCGCAGAGATCAAGGGCGGCGACCTCATCGACTCCATCACGCCGACCTGCACGCCACTCGAGGAGCTGCTACTCGGGCTTCCGGAGCGATTGGAGCGGCTCGATGCCAAGCCAGGCCTCGAGAGACTGCGGCTCCTCGGAGGTCGCTGCTGCGGCGCGTCGGTAGGCGACGTAGTGCGCCATGACCCCCGAGGCGACCGTCACCGGCGCCCCCTCCTCGTTCAGGAAGTAGGAGAAGGCGGGGACGGAGGGGGATGCTGCCTGGC
>CAIQPA010000592.1 GCA_903873545.1 uncultured delta proteobacterium | reverse complement strand
GCCTCTGCAGAGAGCAGGTGGCGCGGGTCGTCTGCAGCGGTCGCCGGATCGCGTGCGAAGGCAAGGGCGCCGCCGAACGGGATGGCCTCGAGCTCCCGGAGGTGCTGGCTCGCGGGGGTGTTGGCCAGCGCCTCTGCCACCTCGCGGCTCACAAGCGTGCCGGTGAGGAAGAAGCGGGCGAGCAGCACAGCCTCTGCGGCTGTCGAAACGTGGAGCAGGTGGAAGCGGTGGCGGCTGCGGAGTGTGAGCTCGAGCGTGCGCCAGGTGGAGCGGACCGCGGCGCGCACGTCGCGAATCCGTGAGTGATCCGCGACGCTTGTGATGGCGCCCAGCGCTTCGCGGTTGGCGAGGATGGTGGCCTCGTCTTCGCAGTGGGCGCAGATGGGTGCGGAGGTCTCTGCGAAGATGCGCTCGAGCGCAGCCTGATCGTCCACCAGCAGATCGCCGGTGCTGGAGCCGATGAAGATCTTGATGCCCGGGCTCCGGCGGAGTGCGGCGAGATCGGGCAGGTTGCCGGGCGCGCCGGCGGCATCGGAGGTGGCGCCTAGGTAGAAGCCGTAGTTTGCGAGGCTCTTGCGCGCGGCGATCGCCAACTTCTCCGCGAGGCGGGCCTGCGAGATGGTCGCGGGCGCGGTGTTGGGCATTTCGAAGAAGGAGGTCACGCCACCAGTGACAGCCGCAAGCGGGCCGGTGAAGAGGTCCTCTTTGTGCGGAAAGCCGGGGTCGCGAAAGTGGAGGTGGGCATCGATGACGCCGGGCATCAGGGTGAGGCCGGTGGCGTCGATCTCCCGCTCCGCAGCAAGCGTCTCTGGCGGGTCGAGGAGGATGCGGCCATCGCGGATGCCAACGGTGCAGTGTGCCGGCCCGGAGGGGAGCATGACCGTGGCGTTTCGGATGCGGACCTGAAGCGTCGACATGGGCATCTCCGGAGCGGGCGATGGCAGCGGTCTAGTCTTGGCCGCAGCGGGCGGCAACGGGGCTGAACGGGCGGCCGTTTTGTGTGGCGCCGCAGGAGCCGAGATCGTAGGTTGGCGGCCGGTTCCAAGCGAGGGAGTGAGCGATGGGAAAGCGGGTCAGGATGGAGGCGCTGGGGTTCGACACGCCGCTGCGGGTAGAGGCGTTTGAGCCACCTTCGGACCCGGGCGCGGGCAAGGTGCTGATCAAGGTGGAGGCCTGTGGGGTCTGCTTCCGCGACCTCATCGACCGGTCGGGCCGCTTCCCCTTTGTGGCGCTGCCCGTCACGCCTGGCCACGAAACGGTGGGCCGCATCATCGCTGTTGGCGAGGGTGTCACGGCCTGGAAAATGGGCGACCGCGTCGGCACGATGCACCGCGACTCCTGCGGAACCTGCGTGGCCTGCAAGGCGGGGCAGACCTCACAGTGTGATGCGGCAGCCTGGGTCTTCGGGCTCATGGCCGATGGCGGCTATGCGACCCATGTGGTCTCGCCCGAGCTGGGCCTCTACGCGCTGCCCGATGACCTGGAGCCGTCGCTCGCAGCCGTGCTGCACTGCACCTTTGGGACCGCCTATCGGGGGCTGATGCACCATGCGCCGATCGGGCCCGGAACGCGTCTACTCGTGACGGGCGCCAACGGTGGCGTGGGCGCGGCCGCGGTGCAGCTCGGCCTGCGGATGGGCGCCGAGGTGGTGGCGGTGGTTCGCAACGCGGAGCAGGTGGATTTTGTGACGGGGCTTGGCGCCCACCGGGTCATCGTCGATGCGGGTGGCAGCTTCCACAAACAGCTCGGCGCCTGGCGTGCCGACGTAGCGCTCGACTGTGTGGGGCAGCCCACCTTCAACGCCACGATGCGGTCGCTTCGGGTGGGCGGCGGCATGACGGTGATTGGCAACGTGGTGCAGGAGTCGGTGAGCCTCAACCTGGGCTTCCTCATTGTCTCGAGCATCAAGCTGGTGGGCAGCAGCGGCGCCACCGCGGCCGACATGCGGGGCGTGTTGGCGCTGCACCGGGAGCGGCCGCTGTCGTCAAATGTGGAGCGTACGCTGCCGCTCGAAGAGGCGGAGCAGGCCCATCAGGCCATCCGCGCGGGCGGTCTTCGCGGCCGCCTCGTGCTCGTGCCGACCGAGGGCTGATGTTGGGCGCAGGTTTCTCGGTCTACCGCGCCGCCGACTTCGACCGGCTGCCGGAGTTTGCCGCGGCCTTCGATGCGCTCTGCGACGCCGACTGGCGCGCTGCCGGCGTCTGGCGCTGGCGCGAATTTCTGCGCGCCGACGGCCCCCACCCCATGGTGGTCATCGCCCAGCGCGACGAGGCCGGCACGCTGCTCGGTGTGATCGTCGGCCTCTGGCAGCCGGAGCCAGTCAATCGCTTCGATGATCTCTTCGACCGTGCGACGGAGCTCTCGCCACGCTGGCGCGACGAGCTGGGCTGGCCCATCGGAGGCTTCTGGCACTTCATCGCGCTGACCGTGGCGCCCGCCGCGCGCGGGAGCGGCGCGCAACAGGCGCTCGTAGCAGCCGCGCTCGCCTGGGTGCTCGACCGGGGCGGCGTGGCCCAGGTGCGGACGCTCTCTCCTGCGCAGGGGCTCCCCGAGGCCGCCGCGGCGCTTGCTGCGCTGCCTGCCTGTGCCGCGCTCTCTGCGCCCGACCGGATGCGGCTCGCGATTGCAGGCCTCTGCGACGAGAAGGGTCGGCCCTGGCTGCCCATCCTGCGCGTACATCCCTTCAACGGAGCCGACCTGGAGGCCCTGCTCTTCGACAGCCGCACCGACGAGGTGCGGAGCGGCGCGGTGACACTCCGCTTCGCCTACCAGCGGAGTGCGGAGGCCCGCGCCGAGCAGCTCGCCCGCCTCCAAGCATGGACCGCCGCGCGCGCCTCGGTGATTGCGGCGGGCCATGCCGTGCCGG
>CAIQPA010000591.1 GCA_903873545.1 uncultured delta proteobacterium | reverse complement strand
GGCGGCCTCACGCTGCTCGGCGTGATGCTGGTCAACTATGCGCGCAGTCAGGCCGCCAAGCAGGCGGCGGCAACATGAGCGCGCCCATCCACATCGTCGGCGGCGGTCTCGTTGGCCTCTCTTGTGGCGTGGAGCTGCTCCGCGCCGGCCGCCCCGTCACGCTGCTCGATGCGGGCAGGGCAGGGCGCGGCGCATCCTGGGCCGCAGCCGGCATGCTCGCCCCTCGCTTTGAGGCCGACTTCGACGACGTCGAGATGATCCGCCTCCTTGTCGAGAGCCAGCGCCGCTGGGCCGACTACGCCGACAGCCTGCACGCCGACGGCCGCGCCGCCGTGGACTACGACGACACCGGCACCCTCTTCGTCGCCCTCGACCGCGACGACGAAGAGGCCGCCCGCCGCTGGTACGACTTCGCCCGTCACTACGACCTGCCCGTCGAGCGGCTCGACCGCGACGCCCTCCTCGACCGCGAACCACTCCTCTCCGCCCGCGCCCGCATGGCCGTCGTCTGCGCGGGCGACCACCAGCTCGACAACCGCAAGCTGGTCGAACTCCTCCGCACCACCTTCCTCGCGCTCGGCGGCGAGCTCCGCGAAGAGACCGCCGTCGCCTCCATCGAGGTTGCCGCGGGCGCCGTCCGCAGCCTCACGCTGGCCAGCGGCGACTCCATCGCCACGACCAACCTCCTCCTCGCCTCCGGCGCCTGGACCCGCACCATCGAGGGCCTCGCGCCACACCGCCCCGTCATCCGTCCCGTGAAGGGCCAGGCGCTCGCCCTCCGCCCACGCCCCGGCGAGGAGCTGCCCCGCGCCGTCCTCCGCAGCACCGAGGTCTATCTCGCCCCCAAGCGCGACCGCCTCATCGTCGGCGGCACCATGGAGGAGATGGGCTTCGACGCCCGCGTCACCTCGGAGGCCGTCTGCGAACTCCTCCGCGCCGCCTACGAGCTCGTCCCCTCCACCTACGAGCTCGAACTCGCCGAGACCTGGGCCGGCTTCCGCCCCGCCTCCACCAGCGGCCGACCCATCCTCGGCCCCTCCGCCGTCGACGGCCTCTCCTTCGCGCTCGGCCACCACCGCCACGGCGTGCTCCTGCTCCCCATCACGGTCGACACCGTCACCGCCCACCTCCTCGGTCGCCCGCTGCCCGAGGTGGCCCGACCCTTCCTCGCCACCCACGCCACCCCATGAAGCTCACCCTCAACGGCGCAGACCGCGAGCTCCCCGCCGGAGCCACCCTCACCGACCTCCACCTCCTCGCCGGCCTCCCGCCCGACCGCGCCGGCGTCGCCGTCGCCCGAAACGGCGAGGTGGTCCGCCGCGCCGACTGGCCCGCCACCCTCCTCAACGAGGGCGATCGCATCGAGCTCGTCTCCGCCACACAAGGCGGCTGATCAGCCCGCAGGTTGCCCCCGCCCCCGCCATCGAATAACCCGCACCTCCACACCCGATGACCGCCGGAGCCACCATGGAGAGAAAGCCCCTCACGCTGGAGGAGATCCCGCAGGGACTGCGCCGCAACGTCGAGGCCGCCTCGCCTCCGCCCATGCGCATGATGGCCGCCCGCGGCCTCGTGCCCGCGCCGCCGAACGAGCTTGTCGTCCTCCTCTACCAGCTCACCTTCGATGCCGAGGCGCCCATCGCCAAGGCTGCCCGCGACACCCTCGCCGGCATGCCCCAGGCCGTCCTCCTCGGCCTCGTCTCCGGCCCGCTCCCCGCCTTCGTCCTCGACCTCATCGCCGAGCTCTTCAAGCACAACGATGCGCTCCTCGAAAAGCTCCTCCTCAACGCCAAAACCGGTGATGAAACTTTCGCCACGCTGGCCGAAGTCTGCAGCGAGTCGATCACCGAACTGATCGCCTCCAACGAGGTCCGTCTCCTCCGCCACCCACCCATCATCGAGGGGATTTTCCTCAACCCCGCGGCCCGCATGTCGACCGTCGACCGGGTCACCGATCTCGGCCGCCGCCACAAACTCAAGTTCGAGCGCGTCTATGTGCTCGAACAGCTCGTCTCCGATGTGCGTACGGCGCAGGAACTTGACCCCAAACTGGCCGCTCCCGCCGACGATGCCGCCTTCAAGAAGCTCCTCGACCGCTCGCTCTCAGAGGAGGCTGCCGAGAACGCCATGCTCGCCAGCCTCTCCGAGGATGAGGTCGTCGAGGTCCGAACCCGCCAGAACGAGGCCGTCGACGAGGGTAAGTCCTCCAACAACCGGCAGGCCGAGATCGGCAAGATGAGCATCTCCCAAAAAGTCCGGACCGCCACCCTCGGCAGCAAGTCCGACCGCGACTACCTCATCCGCGACAACAACCGGCTCGTCCATATGGCTGCTGTCACCTCGCCCAAGGTGCAGCCCGCCGACATCATGGCCTGGAGCGGCAACAAGGCGCTCCCCGACAACATCATCATGTATATCGGCACCAACGGGAAATACCGCCGCAACTACAAGATCCTGGTCAACATCGTGAACAACCCCAAGGCCCCCTTGCGGCTCACCAGCGGCCTCATCAACACCCTGAGCAAGGCCGACCTCGCCAAGGTGCAGAAGAACCGAAACCTCGCGCCCGCCATCCAACGACTTGCAAAGAGCCTCGGCGAGCAGCGCGCCAAGGGAAGGGGCTGAGATGTCCAGACAGGTGACCCTCATTGTCCTCGACTCCGTCGGAATCGGCGAGGCCGCGGATGCCGCCGCCTTCGGCGACACCGGATCCGACACGCTCGGCCACATCGCCGATGCCGCAGGCCCGCTCGAACTCCCCAACCTCCGCGCGCTCGGCCTCGGCAACATCGCCCGCCCGACACCGATCCGTGGCTGCGGCCCCGTCGAACGCCCCGCCGGCTTCTTCGGCCGCATGAACGAGACGGCCCCCGGCAAAGACACCGCCACCGGCCACTGGGAGATGATGGGCCTCGTCATGGACCGCCCCTTCGAGACCTTCCCTGACGGCTTCCCCGCCGACCTCATCGCCGCCTTCTGCGCCGCCACTGGCGTGAGCGGCGTGCTTGGCAACTGCGCAGCCTCGGGCACCGAGATCATCGAGCGGCTCGGCCGCGAACATGCCGCCACCGGCCTCCCCATCGTCTACACCTCCGCCGACCCCGTGATGCAGATCGCGGCCCACGAAGAGGTCGTCCCCCTCGCCACCCTCTACCGCTGGTGCGAGCTCGCCTACCCCATTGCGCTGGCCGCCGGCATGAGCCGCGTCATCGCCCGCCCCTACGTCGGCGCCTGGCCCAACTACGAGCGCACCTACAACCGCAAAGACTACGCGCTTGAGCCGCCCCGCCCCACCTTCCTCGACGCGCTCGCAGCAGCCGGCGTCGCGGTCCACGGCATCGGCAAAATCTCCAGCATCTTCTCCGGCCGCGGCGTCGCCTCCGAAGAGCTCACCCACGGCAACCCCGACGGCATCCGTGCGACGCTCGAGGCGATGCGCGACCGCACCGCCCCCTTCGTCTTCACCAACCTCATCGACTTCGACATGCACTACGGCCACCGACGCGACCCCGCCGGCTACGCCCAATGCCTGCGCGACTTCGACCGCGAGCTCCCCGCCCTCATCGGCGCGCTGCAGCCCGGCGACCTCCTCCTCATCACCGCCGACCACGGCAACGACCCCACCTACCGCGGCTCCGACCACACCCGCGAGCGGGTCCCCCTGCTCGGCATGCTTGCAGGCGCCACCGCCGGCATCGCACTCGGCGACCGCGCCACCTTCGCCGACCTAGGCCGCACCATCCTCGACGCGCTCGGCGTCGACGCGCAGCCTGAGGCTCTCGGCACCTCCTTCTGGTCCACCATCGCAGAGGCGCCATGACCACCACCTTCGCACAGGCCTGGGAGGGCCTCACGGCCGAGCAACGCAGCAGCCTCGCAGACGGCTGCGCCGACGAGGCCTCCAGCAACGGCCTCTATGTCTGGCGCGACGCCACGCAGACCCGCCAGGCCATCCCGCCCGTCCTCTCGCCCGTCATCCTCGAAGATGACCACCGCGACCGCCTCTCCACCGGCGCCCACCACCTCCTCTCGGCCATCCGCAAGAGCTCCGAGGCCCTCATCACAGGGCAGCTCCACCTCTTCGACCGCCGCCGCATCTTCGCCGCCCTCTCGCCGCTCGAGCGCGAGTGCCTGCAGACCGGCTTTCCCAACGCCCGCAACATCGCCATCGCCCGCGCCGACCTCTTCCCCGCCATCGGCGGCGGCCACTCCGCCCTCGAGATGAACGCCACCATCCCGGCAATGCCCGGCTATGCCGACGCCGTCGCTCATGCCTGGATCCGCAGCGTTGGCTCCGTTGGCGGCCTCGACGAGGCCCGCATCTCCGACCTCGTCGAAGCGCAGGGCTCCAACGCCGGCGACCTCCTCGACTCCCTCCTCGAACAGGCCGAGCTCGCACGCCCAGGCCACCCTGTCCGCCACATCGCCATCGTCGTCCGCAACGGCGACAGCCAGCGCGGCGACCTCGAAAACATCCAGCGCATCTGGCGCACCCGCGGCGTCGACTCCACCTGCGTTGCACCCGACAGCATCGCCCTCGACGCAGACGGCCCCCACGTCGCAGGCCAGCGCTTCGACCTCTACTACCGCCACATCTTCGCCTGGCGCATCGACCCCGCCTCGCCGTTTGCGACCATGCTCCGCGACCCGCGGCGCCACTGCCTCTTCAACCCGGTCGACCCGCAGCTCGAGGTCAAGGCCATGCTCGCCATCGCCCAGTTCGCCGCCGAGCGAAACCTGCTCGGCAGCG
>CAIQPA010000590.1 GCA_903873545.1 uncultured delta proteobacterium | reverse complement strand
GCGAGACCGCCGTGGCCGACGGGTCGGGGACCCCGTCGAAGATGCGCCGCAGCACCTCCATCGCACCCGCGACCGCCTCGTCGTCTGACTCCGCCCCACGCGCGGCGCCCTCTGCGCCAGCGGTCAGTGCCACCAGCGTTGGACCACCCGCCGCGGCCGGCAGGTTGACGAAGTCAGGATAGTTCGAGGCGCCTTCGGTCTCGTGGTAGAAATCGATGATGTCGCCCGGGAGCCAGCGGCTGTCGAAGCGGAGCACCACCTTCTCCAGACTGCCCATCTTCAGCCGCGCCAGCGCGCCGGCCTGCTCGTTGCCCAGCGGCGGGTCGAAGGTGATAGCGCCAGCCTGCAGCACGCCGAGCGGTGCAGTGACAATCACGGCGCTACCGCGCACAGTCTCGCCCCCGGCAAGCGTGAGCGTCACGCCCGTGCCATCAGCCGATACCCGGGTCACCGGGCTGCTAAGTCGGATGCTGGTGCCGTCGGCAACCTCCCCGACCAACTGCGCGTAGCCGCCCTGGACCAGGCCATCATCGCCGCCGAAGCCCTCGTCCCGGTCGAACGCTGCGAGCGAGCCCGCATCGGCTGCGCCTCCGAACTCGAGTTCGTAGGTGTGGCGTAGCCAGCTCCGAACCAGCGCGGGCGTCAGCTCCGGGTGAAGCGCCGCCACATCGAGGCCTGCGACGAAGGCCTCCATGCCGTCCGCCACCGAGGCGTTAGCAGGGAGCGAGGCGACGAGCCCCTCGTGCGCCTCCGCGAAGCTGTCGGCCAGACCGTCGAGCACCTCGAAGGCGTCGGGCGACAGCCAGCCACCGGCCTCGCGCCAGAGGCTGTAGCGCTCGACATAGGGTGCGACGGCGAGCCCCGCCGCAGCAGCCTCAAGCGATAGCGGGTTGCCCTCCACGCCATGGATCCAGGCGCCGCCGAGGTCGACCGGCACACCTCCGACCTCCACGGTGTGGAGCCGCCCTCCGATGCGATCGCGCGCCTCGAGCACCAGCACCTCGATGCCGGCCTGACGCAGCTTCCGCGCCGCGACCAGCCCCGCGATGCCGGCGCCCACAATCAGCACGGGCCCCGAGGCCACATCGGCGGCGAGCTGCGGCGCCTCAGCACCCTCATCCGCTCCGGCCCCGCAGCCGGGCAGCACCGCGAGGGCCGACAGTGCCGAAGCGCGGAGCAGAGAGCGGCGTGACAACAGGGGCAGTCTGGGCATGGTTCGGGTGCGGGGTTTCGGGTGCGGGGTCGTACGGTGGCCGGGCGGTAGAACCGGCTCAACGCAGCGGGTCGCCCCAGCGTAGGCTCACAGCATCCCGGGCGCCAGCAGCGCGGCCCTCCCGCCTCCGCCGCAAATCTGCGCACCCCCCCCGCAACAAGTCGCCGCAGACGCCGATAACCGACCATCACACTTGCGTGAGGTCACATGTCGCAACGAGAAGTCACCGACAACAAGGCGCTCGAGCAATTCCTGCCCCAACGGGGCAGCGCATACCAGCCCAGGGCAACGCCCTGGGAATCATGCCACGCACATCTCCGCGTTCTCACGGACCGCCGCAGATCATCGCATCACCCACCCGCGCCGACGCCCGCACCCGAACGATGCGGCGCTCCTTCAGAGCGCATCCATACGCGCCGTCCGCATCCCGGATGCATACCCACCGCCCATGACCCG
>CAIQPA010000589.1 GCA_903873545.1 uncultured delta proteobacterium | reverse complement strand
GCCCACCGTGGATGAGCGGCCCGCCATCACGCTGCTGCCCACCCTCATCTTCCCCGAGAGCCGTGGCACCATCCGGCTGGCGAGCACCAACCCGCTCGCGGCGCCGGTCATCGACCCCGGCTTCCTCAAGGCAGAGGCCGATGTATCGCTGCTCATGCGTGGCATCGAACTCACGCGTGAAATCATGGCCCACCCGGCCATCAACGGTGAGCTCAACGGTGAGCTCCATCCGGGGCCCAACTTCTTCGACAAGGCCGCGCTCCGGAAGGAGCTGCCGAACCGGGTCTGCACGGTCTACCATCCCGTCGGCAGCTGCCGCATGGGCACCGACGAGCGGGCCGTGGTCTCGCCCGACCTCAAGGTGCGGGGCTTCGACAACCTTCGCGTCGCCGACGCCGCCATCATGCCCACCATCATCGGTGGCAACACCAACGCGCCCGCCATCATGATCGGTGAGCGGTGTGCCGACTTTATCAAGGCCGCGCAGGCCTGATCTGACTAGCCTTCTGCGCGCCGGCGCCAGATGCGGGCGAAGAGCAGGGCGGCCAGCGCCGAGAGGGAGGCCAGGCCGAGGCGCCAGGTTGTGGGGCTCTCGTGCGGTGTGCCGACGATGGTGTACCAGGTCGCGGAGGGCTGGCGGGCGGCCTCGTCGGTGAGGGCGAAGGGCTCGTCGAAGTCGGTGGGGCAGAGGTACTCAAAGCGGGTGAGGCCGGTGATGTCGGTCGAGAGCTGGTGGCAGGGGCCGATGGGCTGATGCAGGCCGGTGCTGCGGTGGGTTTCGGGTGTGAAGAGCAGGCCGATGGCGAGCAGCGCGGGGAGGTAGAGGGCCAGCATGCGGCGGGCGAGGGCATCGGCCGGGTGATGGTGGGCGTCGGGCTTGCGGAGCAGCGGAGGTAGCGCGAGCGCGGCGTAGAGGGCGAAGGCGACCGTGACGGCGATGGGGCCGGGGGTGCCGCCGTCGAGCTGCTGGAGCAGGGTCATCTGCACCATCATCAGCGCCGTGGAGAGGCCGGCGACCTTGAGGAAGCCGCGTGCGAAGGCGTTGCGGTCGAGCGTCTGGCGGCCGCGCAGGGTGTGGTCGATGAGCCAGGCGAAGGAGCCGGTGAAGGTGAGGACCCAGAGGGTGCTCGAGGAGGGTGCGCCGAGGAGGCGGAAGGCGATGGGCTTGTCTGTGTCGTGCCAGGTCCACCAGAGGAACTTGGCGCCGATGATGTCGTAGGGGGCGTAGAAGAGGGCGGCGGCGAGGCCTGCGAGCGCGGCGCCCGACCAGCGGGGGAGGTGAAGGTGGCGTGCCGAGATGGTGGGCCAGTACATGAAGGAGAGGTAGACGCAGGGGATGTAGAGGGGCATGCGCGGCGTGAGCATGATGGTGCCCTGCGCCTGCCAGAAGTTGTCGACCAGCGGCAGCGCCATGAAGATGAAGTCGTTGGCGGTGCCGGCGATGAGGGCGGCGCACCAGATGAGGAGGTGGTCGCGGCCGCGGGCCTTGGCGTGGAAGAGAGCGACCAGGGCGGAGGTGATGAAGAGGAGCTCGCCCAGCATGAAGCTGGGGAGGTTTGCCCACTGCGTGAGCGGGTTGGCGAAGTGGTGAAAGTCAGGGGGCATGGGGCGGCTCTACGGGTGCGCCTTTGCCGCCGAAGGTGGTCTCGTCGTAGCGGCGGTGCTCCTGCCGATCGGTGCCATGGAGGCGGTCGAAGATGGCGGAGTGGTGGCCGTAGTTGCAGTGGAAGAAGACGTGGTGGTCGTCGTGGAACTTGTTGCTGGTGTGGAAGGGGAGGGGCCAGGAGACCTTGACGCCGGAGTGGTCGATGGCGCCGATGAGGTAGGTGTAGCTGATGACGGCGACGTAGACGCCCCAGTGGACGGGCAGGATGAAGGCGCAGGCGAGGAGCACGCTCTGGTGCATGATGAACTCGACGGGGTGGACGGCCGTCATGGTGAAGATGGTGGGGGCGATGAACTTGTGGTGGTGGCGGTGGACATTGCGGAAGAGCCAGCGGCCGTGGAGGAGGCGGTGGCTGTAGTCTCACCCTCAGGTAAATCCTCACCGGCATAGATATAAATCCCCAACCCAAACATCGCTAAGTTCTTAACCAAGCAACGCATAATGGTTTTGTTGATGTCG
>CAIQPA010000588.1 GCA_903873545.1 uncultured delta proteobacterium | reverse complement strand
GGTGCCGATTGCCTATGCGCGGTCTCGGAAGATTCTGCCGCTTCGGCAGTCGGGCGACGTGGTGCAGGTGGCGATGGCCGACCCGCTCGACCTCGCCGCGCTCGACCAGGTTGCCAATGCGCTGCAGGCCTCCACGGAGCCCGTGCTGGTGCCCGGTCCTGCGCTGCTCGAGGCCGTCAACATGGCCTACGACAAGCACGACCGCCGTCGTGGTTCGTATGGCGACATGCTTGGCAGCGACGAGTCGCGCTCCACGACCGAGGTGGTGGAGCCGGGCTTCGAAGATGTCGTCGACCTTCTCGGCGCCGGCGGCGACGACGAGGCGCCGGTCATCCAGTTTGTGAACACGACCTTTGTGCGTGCTGCGCGCGACCGGGCGTCGGACATCCATATCGAGCCCTACGAGGGGCGGGTGGCGGTCCGGTTCCGCGTGGATGGCGTGCTGCAGCAGGTGGCGGAGGTGCCGAAGCGGTTCCATGCCTCCATCGCTGCGCGCGTGAAGATCATGGCCGGGTTGAACATCGCAGAGAAGCGGCTGCCGCAGGATGGTCGCATCCGGATTAAGTTGGCCGGCAAGGACATCGATATCCGCGTTGCGACAGCGCCGACGACCCATGGTGAGCGGGTGACGATGCGTCTTCTGGATCGGTCGTCGGTGATGCTCGACCTGGCCGCGATCGGCATGGACGCAGAGATTCTCTACAAGGTGCACGACCTCATCGCGAAGCCGTACGGCATCATCCTGGTGACTGGTCCGACGGGCTCCGGCAAGACGACGACGCTCTACAGCTGCCTGTCGAAGATCAACACGCCGGACAAGAACATCCTGACGGTTGAAGACCCGGTGGAGTATCAGCTGCAGGGCATCAGCCAGGTGGCGGTCAACCCGAAGATTGACCTCACCTTCGCGAACGGGCTGCGCTCCTTCCTGCGTCACGACCCGGATGTCATCATGGTCGGCGAAATCCGTGACCAGGAGACGGCGGAGATCGCGATTCAGGCATCGCTGACGGGTCACCTTGTCTTCTCGACCATCCACACGAACGATGCTGCAGGCGCCTTCACGCGGCTCATCGACATGGGCGTAGAGCCCTTCCTGGTGGCCTCGTCGCTGCTTGCGAACATGGCGCAGCGGCTGGTTCGACGACTCTGCGAACACTGCAAGCAGCCCTACACGCCGACCGAAGAGGATGTGCTTCAGCTCGAGGTGACGACGGCCTTTGTGGCGTCGCGCGGCAACACCTTCCACCGGCCCGGAGGCTGCGATCAGTGCAAGCAGAGCGGCTACCGCGGGCGACTTGGCATCTACGAGCTGCTGACCGTCTCGCAGGAGGTGAAGCAGCTGGTGATGCGGCGCACCGACGCCGGTGCCATCAAGCGGCAGGCGGTCCTCGAAGGGATGCGGACGCTGCGTCAGGATGGCGCAGACAAGGTGACACGGGGCCTGACGAGCGTGGAAGAGATTCTCCGCGTGACCCAGAAGGAGGTGGCCTAACGCTTGCGAGCGAAGGGCCATAAACACCCATGCCTGTTTACGAATACACCGGGGTCAACGCGGCGGGGAAGAAGGTCAAAGGGGTCTTCGACGCGGAGAGTCCGCGCGCGCTCCGAGACCACCTGAAGGCGCAGCAGATCTTCCTCACGGAGCAGACCGAGGGGAAGTCAAAGCAGGAGCGGAAGGCAGGCGAAGTGCGGCTGCCCTTCAGCGGTCCGAAGCAGCCGGGTGTGCGCGAGATCTCGATCATGACCCGTCAGCTGGCGACGCTGCTCAAGGCGGGCATCCCGCTGGTCGAGGCGCTGACGGCCCTTGTGGAGCAGAGCGAAGACGAGGCGCTCAAGAAGGTCATCGCGGAGGTGCGCCAGCGGGTGAACGAGGGTTCGGCGCTGCATTTGGCGCTGGCTGATCACCCCAAGGTCTTCTCTGACCTGTTTGTGAACATGGTGAAGGCGGGCGAGGCCTCGGGCAACCTGGACCTGGTGCTGGTGCGGCTGACCGACTTCCTCGACGAGCAGGTGACGCTCCGGAACAAGATCACGGCGGCGATGTTTTACCCCATTATCATGATGGTCTTCGGGACCGCGATTGTGGGTTACCTGATGAAGTTCGTCATCCCGCAGATCACCAAGTTGTTTGATGACCAGAAGGATGCGCTTCCCTTCATCACGGTCGTGCTGGTGGCGGTGAGCAACTTCGTCTCGAGCTTCTGGTGGCTGATCCTGCTGGCAGGCTTTGGTTCGTGGCGTGGCTTTCAGAAGTGGAAGGCGACGCCTGCGGGTCGGCGAAAGTGGGACGAGACCATCCTGAAGCTGCCGGTGTTCGGCATCATTGCGCGGATGGTCGCGGTATCGCGCTTTTCGAAGACGATGAGCACGCTGCTGGCTTCTGGCGTCCCGCTGCTGACTGCGATGGACATCGTGAAGTCGATTCTGGGGAACGTGGTGCTGATTGAGGTGGTGGAGCAGGCCCGTCTCAACATCCGCGAGGGTGAGAGCATCGCGGTGCCGCTTCGTCGGAGCGGGCAGTTCCCTCCGATGGTGACCCACATGATCGCGGTCGGCGAGCGGACGGGCGCGCTCGAGGAGATGCTCGACAATGTGGCGGACGCCTATTCGGAGCAGGTGTCAGCGCGCATCCAGGGGCTGACCACGCTGATGGAGCCGCTGATCATGCTGCTCATGGGTGGCGTGGTGGGCTTCATCGTCTTCGCCGTGCTGCTGCCGATTCTACAACTCAACGAGTCGCTCACGAAGTGAGCCAGGAGGAACCATGAAAGAGAACCGTTTGGCCGAGATTTCACCCGCAGCGTTTGCCCGCACGGGAACGCGGGGCATGACGCTGGTTGAGATCATGATCGTGCTCACGATCATGGCGAGCATCGCCGCGGTGGTCGGCTTCTTCGCCAAGGGCGCGCTCGACAATGCGAAGATCAAAGAGGCGCAGACCGAGGTGGGCAACCTCAAGCAGATGGTCGACACCTACTACGTCTCCGCGAACGAGTATCCGAACAGCCTCGACGATCTGAAGAGCCCTCCCGGCGGCATGTCGCCGATCGTGAAGGCGATCCCGAAAGACCCGTGGAACAACGAGTACAACTACTCCAAGGGAGGCGGTTCGGATGAGCCGACGCTGTCGAGCAATGGGCCGGACGGCCAGGGCGGCACGGACGACGATATCTCGAGCGAGCCCAAGTGAGAGAGTCTGTCCGCAGCAGTGTTGAGCGGGCATGAAGGCCCGCGCCTGCAGCGGACTGCGGCGCGGTAACGCGCCCCGCGGAGTGATGGCGTCGGCGCGTGGCATGACGCTGATTGAGATCATGATTGTGCTGACGATCGTGGCCTCGGTGATGGGTCTGACGGCCTTCTCGATGTCGGGACTGTCGGCATCGAAGGTGCGGTCGGAGGCGCTGCATGTGGCCGGCGCGGTCCGCTACGTTTACGGCCGCTCGGCCATCAACGGTGTCCGCTACCAGCTGACCTTTGCGGTGGGTGGCAACACGCTGTCGGCGCAGTGCTCGGAGAAGAACATCCCGGTGGCCTCCGCGGAGACCACGAAGGAGCGGGAGAAGGCGGAGAAGGAGGACGGAGAGGCCAATCCCTTCGGCGTGGCAGGCGGCGCCGGTACCATGGCGGCCTGCGACGACAAGATCCTCCGCGACTTCATGCTCAAGGATGGGGTGACGATCGCGCGGGTGATCACCAGCCATGACGAGGCGCCGGTGGAGTCGGGGAATGCCACCATCGGCTTCTTCCCGAACGGTTTTGTGGAGCGGTCGATGATCTGGGTGAAGGGGGCCGACGGCGGCTACTTCACGCTGATCGTGGACCCGATGTCGGGGCGTGTCCGGGTGAAGCCGGGCGACCTCGAGGTGCCCGACGACTTCTTCGAAGTGGAGGAGGACTGATGCGTCGGGGCTTCACACTGTTGGAGGTCATGATCGCGCTGGCGATTCTGGCCGTGAGCCTGACGATTCTGATCGGCACGCAGGCCAATTCGGTCCACATGACCGAGCGTGCGAGCCGGATGTCGGCGGCGGCGATGCTGGCGCGTTCTCAGATGATCGACATCGAGCATGAGCTGCTCAGCGAGGGCTTCTCCGACATGACCGAGGAGATGCGGGGCGACTTCCGCGACGACGGTTTTGACGGCATGGAGTGGAACGCCGTGGTGGAGGTGGTGGAGCTTCCGCCCGAGGCGAGCGAGCAGCTTGTGAACTCGGTGACGAGCTCGCTCTTCGGGTCGTCGGATGGCCAGTCGGAAGGGGCGCTAACCGGCGTTGCCGGGGTCGGGATGGCGCTGCCGATGATCGTTGGCCAGATCCCGACGATGATCAACGAGATGTCGGAGCGGATGCGCCGCGTGACGCTGGAGATCAGCTGGCCGGAGGGCGAAGGGCGCGGCACGCTGACCGTGCAGCAGTATGTGGTCAACCTGAACAAGGGCGGAGCTGAGGGCATCGCGAAGCCGACGGTTGGCGGCCTTCCGATTGCGCCGGTGGCGCCATGAAACTGCACCGTTCACAGCGCGGTCTGACGCTCATCGAGGTGATGCTCGCGGTGGCGCTGCTTGCGACCATCACGGTGATCCTGTGGGGCACGGTCTCGACCAGTTTCAAGATCCGGAATGCGACCATCGACAAGTTCGAACGGAACCGGGTGGTGCAACAGGCGATGGGCCGCATGGTGCGCGAGATCGCCACGGCCTTCATCACAACACCCAACGCCGACCCGACGAACGACAAGCGCGAGGTGATGCGTGAGACTGTCTTCGACGGGACCGACGACGAGCTGAACTTCACAGGCTTCTGCCATGTGAGGATTCACGAGGAGGATGTCGCCGGCGTGGAGGCCGAGCTGACCTACCGGATTGAGTCGATGACGGGCGATGACGGCAAGGTTCATCGTAACCTCGTGCGGCGCGAAGATGCGCCGATTGATGCGCACGCAGACAAGGGCGGCGTGGTCTACACGATGGTCGAAGATGTGGAGGATGTACGGTTCGAGTACTGGGACGGCAGCAAGGAGATTGCCGGCGAGGCCTGGGCGAGAGAGTGGGATGCCTCTGCGCACGACGGCCAGCTGCCAAGCCGCGTGCGGATCACGCTCAAGGTGAAGCACCCGCTCCGTGACGATCGGTCCATCACGATGTCGACGCAGACGACCATTGCGCTGACGGAGCCGATCGACCCCTTCAAGATTGCGCAGGATGAGGCGCGGGGTGAGCTCGTGAATCGCCTCCAAGAGGCCCTGGAGCAGCGCCCATGAGCATGCCCTCCAGCCTCAAGAAGCTGCTGTCTCGGATGCGGATGCCGCTGCCTGCGCGCGAGCGTGGCATCGCGCTGATCCTGGTGCTCGGGACGGTCGCTGTGCTGACGGTTTCGATCGTGCAGTTCATCTACGACACGCGTGTGAACCTGCATCTGGCGCAGAACCAGCGCGACGAGGTGAAGGCCTACTTCCTGGCCAAGAGTGGTATCAACCTGCAGCGGCTCGCCCTCTCCTACCAGTTCGAACTCGCCGACAAGGCCTCGTCGGGCGACATGCTGGGCCGGGCGGCGAAGAACGGGAAGTTCCAGCTCTGGCGCTACCTCGACATCTTCCTTCCGATTGTGACGAAGGGCGAGTTCAAGACCCCGATTGGCGGCGTGGACTTCAACTCGCTTGGCGGCGAGGGTTTCGGCGGTCTGACGGGTGAGATTGAGTTCGAGAACCCCGTGTCGGAGAACGGCAAGGTGAGCATCAACTCGCTGACGAAGTCGCCGCTGCCGCAGGACGCGGCTGCAGCGCTCTGCGCGATGTTCCGACCGATGGCCTTCGCGCAGCCGCAGAACCGCGATGCCCGCGAGGATGCGCGGCTGCAGTATGAGCTGGTGGCGGCCATCATCGACCATGTGGATCCCGATTCCGACATGACGATTCTGGACGAGAACTGCGTGGCGAGCCGCGGCGGCGCGGGGAACGAGAGTTCGCGTTATGCCGACTTGGATTGGGGTCCGCTGAACGAGCCGCTGCTTTCGCTGGAGGGGCTGCTGCAGGTTCCCGGCATGACGCCGGAGCTCTTTGAGCGGGTGCGGGATCACCTGACCATCTACGACACGCAGGCCTTCCTCTACGCGAACATGGCGACCGACATCGACTGGTTCAGCTGGCTCTGCAACCACATCCAGGGCGCCCCTCCGGGGTACAACCCCTGCGTGACGGACATGGGTGTGGCGACGACGGTGCTCTACCAGACGCTGGCGCTCGACGGTCGGGTACGGTTCTTCGAGAATCCGATGCAGGTACTGATGCTGATGCTGTCGGGGCAGCAGGCGCCGGGCGGCGAGGACATCACGCGTGACCTGTCGCGGATGATGGCCTTCGGGTCGGCGGATTCGGTGGTAAGTTTTGTGAACGAGACGCTGGCGCGGAACCCAACGGCGGGGGCCTTCTGGGCGCAGTATGCGCGTCCGCGGCCTGAGATGGCGGCGGCCGCGGCAACGCTCGGCTGGACGCCGGCCTACTTCGCGCTGCTCCTGCAGCAGCAAGCCACGGCGCCGCAGCTTCAGACGGTCACCTACGACACAGCTGCGATGCGTTCTTTGGTGCGCACCGATACCCCGAAGATCTATACGGTTACGGCCAAGGGTCGCTATGGTCAGGCAACGCGGGAGCTGCGCACGGTGGTTGATTTCAACCGTGACGGAAGATTCCTCTTTTGGAGTGAAAACTAGTGGGCAGCCGAATCATTGGACTCGACATCGGCACGACGAGCCTCCGCGTCGTGGTGCTGGATGCAGGCTTCCGCAGCCTCACGGTTGTGGAGATGTGCGAAACGGAGATTTTGGCCTCTGGTGCGGTTGCTGCGCCGGAGGGCGAGGAACACGACGCGGTCGCGCTGTCGCCGGCAGAGGCAAGGCTCGCTGCGGTTTCGGAGGCGCTTGAACGGCTCCGGGCGCAGGGGATGCTGGAGGCTGAAGGCTTCGGCGTCGCCGCGTCTTCGGAGGGCATCTACCTGACGCCGCTCGCGCTGCCCTTTAGCGGAGCGAAGGAGATCGGCGCGGTACTGGTGCCGCAGCTCGATGGACGCATTCCGGAGGAGGTGGAGTCGCTGCAGCTTTCCTTCACGGTGGGCAACCGTCTGCCGTCGGGTGAGCATCAGGTGTTTGTGGCTGCAGCGAAGCCGGAGGCCGTGGCGGACCGTCTTGAGACGCTTGCCGCCTGGGGCATCGACCCTCGGGTGCTCGAACTTTCGCCCTTCCCTGTGGCGGCTGCGGCGGCCTGGCTTCTGGGCCCGACGCCGGAGCCTGTGGCGGTGCTGGACATCGGAGCGCAGCGGGCTTCGCTGGTGGTCATCGCCGATCAGAAGGTGGAGTTTGTGCATACGGTCGCTGGCGGCGGCGCGCTGGTGACGGCTGCGATCATGCGGGCCTTCCCCGACCTTGACGAAGAGACGGCCCGCATGGGCAAACACCGCGACGGGAGCCTGCTGATGCCTGCCGAAGGCGAGGCTTGGACGGAGGATGAGGAGCTTGTCTTCTCTGCCTGCGACGAGGGGGTGAAGCCGCTGGTGCGCGACCTGCGTCGGTCGCTTCACGCGCACGCAACGCAGTGGGGTCGGCCCGTGACGCGGCTCTATCTGACGGGCGGCGGGTCGCAGCTTCGCGGGCTTGCAGAGCACCTGGGCTCGGCGCTTGGCTTGGAGACGGAGTTGCTCCCGGCAACACGCCCCGAAGTGGTGGCCATGCCCGACCTTGCCGAGCAGCTGCCGATGTTCACTACGGCGCTGGGATTGGCGCTCCGGGCGGCCGGTATGCTGAGCGCGACAGGTCTCGACCTGCGCGTTGGCGCGTCGGCCTTCAAGGGGACGACGGAGCACCTCCGCGGCCGCCTGGTGGAGATGGCTGTATGGGGCGGCGCAATCGTGGCGGCTCTCATGATGATGCTGGTGGCGCGGGCCTCGCTGTTGCAGGCGGAGGTCGATGTGCTCGACACGGAGCTCTCGAAGTTGACGACCGAGGTGATGGGCAAGCCTGTCACGGGGAGCGAGAGCATCCTCAAGGCCATCAAGGAGAGCGGTGACGAGGCCTCCTTCATCCCCAAGCAGTCGGCCTTCGACATCTTCGCGGCGGTGACCGCAGCCGTGCAGGCGACCTCGGATGAGGGGTACGACGCAAAGGCGAAACAGGTGGATGTAGATCTGCAGCGCAAGCAGTTCCTGATCAAGGGCATCGCCGACACGGCGGAGTCTGTGGACGCACTTGAGACGAAGCTGAGCGAGATCCCCTGTATCAAGGAGATCAAGCGTGGGTCGGTCGAGGCGTCGCGCACATCGGCCGGCTTCGACTTCGATATGAAGGGAACCGCGAGCTGCGCAGCGATTGCGTCGCCCGCGAAGAAGGCTGCGAAGTCGGGAGGCAAGCCGTGAGCGCGTTGAGCCAGGGCTGGGCCACCCTACGGTCCAAGTTTGATGCCTTGTCGCAGCGCGAGCAGACGCTCCTGCTGGCCATGGTGGGGACGCTGAGCCTGCTCGGCGTCATCTTGGTGGTCGGGCTCACGATGCAGCGCTCGTCGGCGCTCGAAGAGCAGCTGCTCGGCAAGCGGCAGGCGCTCACCCAGCTGCTCGCGGAGCGGGACACCTTCATGGAGCGGATCACTGCGCGCAGCGACCGTGAAGAGAAGCTGAAGAAGAACTCGCTGCGGCTCTCCTCCTTCGTGGAGGATCAGGCGCGCGAGGCCGGTCTTGGCCGGCCACGTGAGTTCAAGGATACGCAAGAGCCTGTGCCGGGACGCTCCGAAGTGACGGCCCACAGGACGACCGTGCGCATCGAGGATGTGAGTTTCGAGCAGTTCAAGGATCTGCTGACCTCCATCGCCGATACCGACGAGCTCGTCTTTATCGAGAAGGTAGGCATGAACGCTGCGAAGAAGAAGGAGGCCGGCGACCACATGGATGTGGAGCTGTCGCTGGTGACCTACAAGATGGGCAGCGCCGACAAGGAGGAGAAGCCATGAGCCCCACCTTGCGGAAGACCCTCTTTGGGCTGCTGTTCTCCTTCACCCTCTCCGTGGGCTCGCTGCTCATGTTCCCGATGGGCATCGTGTCGCGGGTCATCGAGGCGCAGACGGAGAAGGCGCTCGGCTACAAGTATGATGTCTCGCTCGAGAAGACGACGCTCTCCGGGCTTCCCGCGGTGAGCCTGCACAACCTGCAGCTGCTCCCCCTGGGCGGAACGCAGGAGGGTCCCAAACTGCCGATCAAGGTGGAGAAGGCCCGGATTTCGCTCGGGCTGTTTTCGCTCTTGCGCGGCAAGCCGGCGGCCGAGGTCACGCTGACCTTCCCCTCGGGCGAGATTGTGTCGCGGCTGATTCCCGGCGACGGCTACCGCGCCGAGGTGGACTTCTTCGATGTGGACCTTCGCGATCTGGACATCATCCGTCAGAAGCTCGGGCTGCCTGTGTCGGGCGCGGTCCGGGGCAACATGACCTTCGAACTCGACGCGGAGCGCCGCCTGCAGGGCGGTGAGATCAACCTGAGCATCGCGCCGCTCGTCATCGGCCCCGGCGCGCTGAAGGCGGCGGCCACCAAGAGCCTTGAGGGTGGCATTCCGCTGCCCGCGACTGCGCTGGGCACGGTCTCGTTCCGTGCGAACATCAAAGAGTCGGACATCGTCATCGATGCGCTCGAGTCGGACGGCAAAGACATCAAGCTGGCCTCCAATGGAAAGATTCAGGTGCGGGAGCCCTTCAAGGCCTCGTCTGTGCAGCTCGACCTCCGCTTCCTCATCGAGGAGGACTACAAGGAGCGGGCCGGCCTCGGCGGCCTGTTCGGCATGATGCCGGTGCTGCAGCGTGCCTCGTGCGGTGAGGGCTGGTATGGCCTGCGCGTCTCGGGCTCTGTAGCCCGTCTCGGTCCGCCGTCTCCGCTCGGCGCCAATTGCAAGCAGGGCGCGAAGGCCAGCGGCGCAAAGGACGACAAGCCGGCATCCCGGCCCGTGCGAGCGAAGGCTGGCGCGAAGGATAAGGCGGCAGAGGCTGACCCTGAAGCGGAGCCCGCAGCGGAGCCTGAGGCCAAGTAGCGCGCTAGGAGCGCCGGGCGGTCACAAGCCCAAGGACGAGGTCGACGACCTGGTCGAGCTCCAAGTGGGTGGTGTCGACCTCGATGGCATCGTCGGCCTTGCGCAAGGGTGCGACGGCGCGGCCCATGTCGCGTGCATCGCGGTCGGCGATCTCGCGTGTGACCTCTGCAGAGGCAGATTCATGCACGCCGGACTGCACCACGCGGCGACGGCTACGGGCATCGAGCGAGGCGGTCAGGAAGAGCTTGATGTCGGCATCTGGGAAGACGACTGTTCCGATGTCGCGGCCCTCCATGACGCAGTCGATGGCCGCGCCAAGGATGCGCTGGCGATCGACAAGCGCGGACCGTACCGCAGGAATGGAGCTGACCTCGGAGGCCGCCTTGGAGACCTCGGGGGCTCGGACGGCTTCTGTGACATCTTCGCCGGCGAGGAGGATGCGGTTGAGGCCATCGAAGAAGCGGAAGTCGATGGGGAGTGTGCGGGCAATCTCGCCGAGCTGTTCGTGCGCGCCCGGGGCGAAGGTATCGATGCCGCGGCGTTGTCCTTCGAGAGCGACGCAGCGGTACATGGCACCGGTGTCGATGAGTCGGAAGCCAAGGCGCTCGGCGAGGAGTCGGGCGACGGTGCTTTTGCCCGCGCCCGCGGGGCCATCCATTGCGACAATCATGCTTGGCTCCGCTCAACATGGGCACCGAGCGCGATGAGCGCGCCGACGAAGCCCGGGTAGCTGACGTTGATGCTTTCGGCACCGTCGATGGTGCAGGGCCCTGTGGCGCCGAGCGCGGCCACAGCGGCGGCCATGGCGAGGCGGTGGTCGCCGGCTGCGTCGAAGGAGAAGGCGGGCCAGCCGCTGCCGCCGCGACCACGGATGATGAGCCCCTGCTCGGTGGCTTCGCAGTCGACCTGCATGGCCTTCAGGAGGCCAAGGGTCGTTGCAAGGCGGTCGCTCTCCTTGACCCGGAGTTCTGCAGCGTCGTCGATGCGCGTCTCCCCCTCGCAGAGGACCGCTAGCAGCGCGACAAGGGGGAGTTCGTCGATGAGGAGGGGGATGGCCGCGCCGCCTACCGAGCGGGGCTTCAGCGGGCCTGCAGCGGCGGTCACGTCGGCGACCGGTTCGCCGGAGGTGGTGACCCGGTTGCGCCGGAGCGTGACGCGGGCGCCGAGCTGCTGCAGGTGGGTGAGGAAGGCGGTGCGGGTGGGGTTCACGCCGCAGCCGGTGACGGTCACCTTGCCGCCAGTCACGACTGCCGCGGCGAGGAGGAAGGCGGCAGAGGAGAGGTCGCCGGGGAGCTCGAGGAGGCGGGGGCGGAGGAGCTCCGGCGCCTCGAGGCGGACGAAGGGGGCGACGGCATCGGCCGCCGCAGCCTGAGGCCGCAGGTAGTGATGGGAGGAGGCGACGCGGACGCCGAAGGCGCGGAGCAGTCGCTCAGAGTGGTCGCGGGTGACCTCCGGCTCGACCACCTCGGTGACGGCGCGCCGGTAGAGCGAGGCGAAGAGGATGGCCGACTTCACCTGGGCCGAGGCGACACGGAGCACCGCACGGGCGGGCTCGAGTTGGCGGGCCATGTCTGCGGCGCTCCGGACAGTGAGCGGAAGCGTGCCGCGGGAGGAGACTTGGAGCGAGAGGCCGAGGTCGTTGAGGGGGTCTGCGATGCGGGCCATGGGGCGGCGAGAGAGGCTCTCGTCGCCGGTCAAGGTTGCCTCGACGCCGGCGCCCGCGAGGAGGCCCGCGAGGAGGCGGGCTGTGGTGCCCGAGTTTGCGCAGTCGATGGGTCGCTGGGGCCGCTTGAGGCCGTAGAGGCCGACGCCGCGGACCACGATGATGCCCGGCACGGGTCGCAGGACCTCTACGCCCAGCTGTTCGACGGCGGCGAGCGTGGCCTGGTTGTCTGCGCCCTCCCCTGCTCCACGGAGTTCGGAGTCACCGTGCGCGATGGCCGCGAGCATGAGCGCGCGGTGGGTGACCGACTTGTCACCGGGCAGAGAGATGCTCCCCGACAGAGGCCCCTGCGGCGGCGCGATGACGAGGCGATCGCCCATCAGGCCAGCTTCCAGACACGGGCGAGCGCAGCAGCGCAGCGCTCCATCTCTTCGGCGGTTCCGATGCTGATGCGGAGGTGCTTCGGCATGTTGTAGGGGGTGAGCGGGCGGGTGATTACGCCCTCGCGGAGGAGCGCGTCGAAGAGGGTCTTTCCGCCCATTGGTGCGTCGATGAGGAGGAAGTTTCCGTGCGACGGGACGAAGCCGATACCCATCGCGGTCAGCGCCTCGGAGAAGGTTGCTAGAACCGCGCGGGTCTTGGCGGTGGAGGTGTGGAGGTGGCCTGCGTCTGCAAGCGAGGCGATGGCGGCCTCCTGCGCGACCAAGTTGGTGTTGAAGGCGTCGCGGGAGCGGTTGAAGCGCTCGGCGACATAGGGCGGCGCGAAGGCGAAGCCGATGCGGAGGCCGGCGAGCGCATAGGCCTTGGAGAAGGTGCGGGTCACTACCAGGTTGTGGCGCAGGGCGCGGAGTTCGAGCCCGGTCGGCGCGGAGCCATCGGCGCGATACTCGATGTAGGCCTCGTCGAGGACCACCAGCACATGTTCCGGGACGGCGCGGAG
>CAIQPA010000587.1 GCA_903873545.1 uncultured delta proteobacterium | reverse complement strand
GTGGACGCCGACCGCCTCCGCATCGAGCAGCGACTGAGTGACCCGTCTGGCCGCCCATGCCTGACGCTGGCATCGGACATCGCATTGGTGGCGCCACGATGAGCTCGGCCCTTCCCGCGCCGGAAACCACGCCACCCATCACGATGGAGCAGGTGGCGGCCTTCGCCGCCGCATCGGGTGACAGCAATCCCGTTCACCTTTCCGAGGACGCTGCACGCGCGGCAGGCCTGGCCGGACCAGTGCTTCATGGCATGATCGTCGCCGGACGCTTCGAGACGTTTCTGGAGCGTATGGATGGCTACGAGATTGCCGAACTGCAGGTACGCTTCGTGCGGCCAGTGCCGGTGGGCAGTGCGCTCATGATTGCGGCGCGGGCCATCGATGTCTCGGGCGCGCAGCATCACATACGGCTCCTCGCGACGATCGGAGGTGTGCTGGTGTCCATAGCCGAGGCGCGGCTGGAACCTCTCTCAGATCCAACCCTGTAAGACCGCCAAGCCGGCAAGACAGGGGCCAGCGACGAGCCAGGCGTCTGCAATGTCCAGAAGCCCCCCCTGGACGGTCATGACGGCCGGATAGTCTTTTACGCCCGCCTGGCGCTTGGCGAGAGAGCCGAGGAGGTCGCCCCCGATGGCTGAGATTACCACCACGACGCCGGCAATGAGCATCGGCAGCAGGGGCAGGCCGAGCCACGCCACGAGTGACAGAAGAGCAATCAGCGTGGCACATACGCCCGTGGCCAGCCCTTCCCAGGTCTTGCGCGGGCTGAGGCGCGGCACCAGCGGCGTCCGGCCGTAGAGTTTGCCGCCGAGTAGCGAGAAGCTGTCGAACATCTCGACGAGGAAGAACGCCAGAACGAGCAAGGCCCATAGTCGCGGGTCGCTTGCGGCGTGGCTGAAGGCTGCCAGCGGCAACACTGGAAAGACCGTGAAGCGCGCCCAACTGCCAGTAATTGACTTGTCGAGGCTGAGCCACGCCACCGCGAGGGCTGCGGCCGTTACTAGCGCCGCAGCCCACAGGAATGGGATTGTTGTCGCAAACCACGAAACACCAGTGACCGCGACAAGGAGAAGGCCGTGCGTTACACGGAAGCTCTTTTCCACTGTCAAGCCATGTACGCTGCCACTCTCGTAGCCGATCCGTGCAGCCGCCACGAGGAGGAGCGCCAGCACGGCATGCGGAGGCAGAAGCCATGGCAGTGCACCCACTGCGAGGATGGCAGCCTCTGAGGCAAGGACCGGCCAGAGTTGACGAGCCACGGACCGGCTCGCCGGAAGGAGTGTGAGGGTCAGAAGGAGGAGTGCGCCAACCGCGAAGGCCGAGCCTATCGCCTGCACCAGCAGGGCGACGGTCAATTGGGAGGTCACGGCTCCTCGCCGGACCGCTTGACGAGCCAGTCCTGGTAGTTGCGCAGAAGCGGCGCGATCAGGCTGTGGGTGCGCGCCAGCACGCGAAGTTGCCAGCCGAAGGTAACCTGGAAGTCGCCGCGCTCGGCGGCCGCGACGATGCCCTTGGCCACTGCCTCTGGGCTCATCGTGCCGCCGCTGCTGGTGAGTTTGCGTGTGACCGC
>CAIQPA010000586.1 GCA_903873545.1 uncultured delta proteobacterium | reverse complement strand
CTGATGCCGCCGGCTGCCGGTCGGCGCTACGTCTATGTGCCGAGCCCGTCGATTGACCGCGTCGCGCGCGTCGACTCGCTGACGCTCGATGTGCGCCCCATCCGGGTCGGCGACAACCCCCGCGTGGTGAAGGTCTCGCCGGAGGGTGACCGGGCCTTGGCGCTCAATGTTGGCAGCGACGATGTGAGCCTGCTGGAGCAGGGCGAAGAGGTCGCGCGGCTCGATGTGTTGAAGGGCTGCAATGCGCTCGAACTGTCGCCCGACGGGCAGGTGGCGATTGCCTGGTTCGACAACGCGGCATCGCAGCCGGGCGACGACGTTGGCAGCATCTCCGAGGTTGCCTGGATCGACCTCGACGCGCGCACGGTGACGACGCTGACGGTTGGCTTCTTGCCATCACGCGTGGCCTTCTCTGCATCGGGCGATCGGGTCTCGGTGCTGTCGCGCGACGGCCTCTCGACCCTCACCGTGGCGGACGCTGCGACGCAGACGGTGCTGCCGCTGGTGCGCTTTGCGGGCTCGGGTGATGGCGCACGGGTGGATGTGAGCCGGAGCGGACGCCTTGCGGTTTTCCGTGAGCCGGAGCGGCTCGGGTTGCGGGTGGAGGACCTCGTCGCGGGCGACGAGGTCTTTGTGGCGCTCGCGGCGGAGGCGGGGGATCTCGACTTCCTCGACGAGACGACGCTGCTGCTCACGCTGCCGAGCCTCCGGTCGTTGGCGGTCGTGTCGCTCGATGCGGCGCTCGCTGGCGAACCGGCGCTGACCGAGGTGGAGGTGGAGGGCGACGTGCGCCCGCTCGTCGCCTCGCTCGCACCCGGAAAGGTGGCGCTCTACTCAACCTCAGCGAACCGGCGTCTCATCTCCGTTGTGGACCCGACCACAGGTGCAGCGCTCACGGCGACCGCGCTGCGAAAGACAGTGTGGAGCCTCCTTCCTTCGCAGTCCGGAACGCGCGGCATCGTCCTGCACGACGGCGACCCGACCTTCGCCGGCAACGACCTGCTCGCCACGGTCGAGCGGTCGGCGGGCTACTCTATCGTCGATTTTGAGCGGGGGTACAGCCACCTCAACCTCGCGCCGGTTCGGCCGAGCGCGGTGGTCGAGGCGCCCGACGGCTCGGCGGCCTACCTGATGATTGCCGATAAGACGCTGGGCATTCGCCGCGTGGATCGCGTGGACTACGGTTCGCTGACCACGCAGAGCTTCGAGTTCGACGGCGTGCCGGAGGCCATCGGGCTGATGGAGGAGACGGGGCAACTCTACGTCTCGCAGACCGGTGCCGGCGGCCGCATCACCTTTGTAGACCTCGCAACGGGAGAACGACATGAGATCTCCGCCTATGAACTCAATGCCTACATTGAATAGGCTTCTCGGCCTCTCCCTCGCTGCGCTGCTCCTCGCAGCCTGCAGCGCAAGCGACGAAGCCGCGCTCTTCCGCGACTTCCCGAGCGAGGAGGACACCGGCACGGGCGGCGGTAACGGGTCGGGCGGCGGACGCGACGAGACCGGCGACCCCACGGTGCTCGAGCTCAGCCGGCCCGCGGTCACGCGCGACTTCGTCGTCGTGGCCAACAAAAATCAGGGAGCGCTGACCAAGATTCAGTCGTCCGGTTCTCTCTCGAAGGTCACCTCTGTGGAGATTGGCGGTCGACCGACCGAGGTCTTCGCGGTGGGCGACACAAACCGCATTGTGGCCTTTGGACGCGGCGAAGGCTCCTTTGCGGTCGTCGACCTTGGCGCCGCCGGCGAAACCGACAGCGTGCGCCGCCTTCCGGTGCTCGACAACTGCAACCAGATCACGGTCTCGCCCGATGGCCTTCACGCCGTCCTCTGGTACGACAACGCTGCTGCGCGTGCGGGCGAGACAATGGGGCCGCTGAGCGAGGTTGCGCT
>CAIQPA010000585.1 GCA_903873545.1 uncultured delta proteobacterium | reverse complement strand
TTGGCATGGGTGAGGTCGCCCAGCAGGTCGAGCCGCGGGAAGAGGCCCAGCCCGGCAAGCGTCACACCCTTGCGCTGCACCTCGATCGCCGCCTCGAGCGCCTTGAACTCTGGGCGCTGCATGTAGGCCCGCGCCAGCATCGCCTCCGTCGCCTCGGGCTCCTCGCCGGCGGCCGTTGCAGGCAGCTGCCCAATCGACAGCTCCCGCGCATCATCTCCGATGAGAATCCGGAGCGCATCGGTCGCAATGCTCACCATCGCCTCCGACTGCACCACCTGCATCTCTGCAGCAGCTATCCGCGCATCGGCCGTCACAATATCAACCTGCGGGGCAGACTCCGCCGCGACCCTGCGCTCCGCAACCTGCTTGAAGGCCTTCGCCAGCTCCAGACCGCTCGCTGCAACCTTCCGCTGCGCCTGCGCCGCCACCCACTGCCAGTAGGCCGCCCGGGCGCCAAAGGCGATGCGCGCACGCGCCGCCGCAGTCTCCTGCGCCGACAGCTCCTGGGTCGACACAGCCTGCGCCACATAGAGCCGGATGCGGGTGAGGTAGTCGGTGATCGGCACCACCATCGTCGCCTTCAGCGTCATCGCATGTGCGAGCGGCTGATAGGCGGACGAGTAGGCAACCAGCGCCTTGCCATCGAGGCTCGTGATGAGCCCCGCATCAGCGCCGACGATACCCACCGACAGCACATCCGACTTCGGAATCTCAATCTCCGAGAGCTTGAAGGCGTTCGCCGTAAGATCCACCTGCGGCGCGTAGGCCAGCTGCGCCACCCTGACCGTGAACTCTGCCGCCGCCTCTTGCGCCTTGAGGGCCTTGAGCGAGGCCGAGGCATTCACGGCAAGCTCTGCCGCCTGGTCGGGCGTCAGCCCGCCGCTCACCGACGCGATCGCGCCCGGCTCCTCTGCCGAAGCCGAGGCCGGCATCACCGTCATCGCAACGCCACCCGCCACAAAGAGGGCCAGCAGCATCACCAAGAGGTCGGCCGCCGGG
Source organism: uncultured delta proteobacterium (assembly GCA_903873545.1). GTDB lineage: Bacteria > Myxococcota_A > Bradymonadia > REDH01 > REDH01 > CAIWGR01. The sequence continues at coordinate 5,909 of CAIQPA010000585.1, read as the reverse complement.
TCCTTCTCCTCCGCCTTCTTCTCCTCCGGCGCTCCGCCTTCGTCCTCATCGTCCGTGGGGCCCGAGAAGCGGCGCCACATCCGGCCCACAAAGCTCTGGAAGTCGTCGAGGTAGGAGTACATCACAGGCGTCGCGAGAAGCGTAAGCAGCAGCGCCAGCACCTGGCCGCCAACGATAACGCCGGCCGTCGCCTGGCTGTAGCCAGCGCCTTCGCCCGAGGCGGTGATGAGCGGAATCATGCCCGCCACAAAGGCGATGGTCGTCATGAGAATCGGTCGCAATCGGTCCCGATTCGCCTGCAGAATCGCCTCTGCGCGCGGCATCCCGTGTCGTCGTAAGGTCTCGGTGTGGTCCACCTGTAGAATGCCGTTCTTCTTCACCACGCCGAAGAGCACGAAGATGCCGAGCATGCTGAACATGTCGAGCGACTGTCCGAGCACGTTCACCGAGATCATGGCGAAGGGCAGGGTGAGCGGAAGCGACGAGATGATCGAGATGGGGAGCACCCAAGACTCGAACTGGGCAGCGAGCACCAGATAGACGAAGATCATCGCCAGCAGCAGGCCGGTCACGAAGCTCTCGCCAACCGCCTTCATCTCGCGCGTCCGACCCGTCGGCATCGCGAAGACGCCGTCCGGCATCGGGTCCTCCTTCATGATCGCCTCGAGCCGGTCGCGGATGTCGCCATCCGAGAAGCCCGGCGCCGGGTTGGCCATCACCGTCACCTGCCGCTGCCGCGACACCCGGTTGATCTGCGTCGCGCCCGCACCCTGCTCCATCTCCACCACATCGCTGAGCCGCACCGGCCGTCCCGTCACCGAGGGCACCGTCAGCAGCGACATCGACTTCGCATCGGCCCGATAGTTGGGCTCGGCCCGCAGCCGCACATCGACTGTCTCGCCATCCACCGACATGTTCGAGACCACCGTGCCGCCCACCAGCAGGTTGAGCGCCGCCGCAATGTCGCGGGTCCGCACGCCCATGTCTGCAGCCCGGTCACGGTCAATCCGCGCCTCAATCTCGGGGCGGGGAGCGACCATCGTGGTGTCGAGGTCAACCGCCCCAGGATACTGCTGGAGCTTGGCCGTGATGCGGGTCACGTAGGCCTCCAGCGTCTCCAGGTTCGGCCCGCCAAACATATACTGGAAGGCCGCAGCGCTCTGGCCGCCGCCGCTGATCTCCGGCACCTCGTTGCAGGTGGCCCGAATCTCCTTCGGCACCTTCGACAGCACCTGGTCGCGCACCACGCCCATCATCTCGTCCTGCGCCATCGGACGCTCCGACGGCCGCGTGAGCTGCACGTAGATGTGAGCCAGGTTGCTCGTCCGCGCCTCGTCCTCACCAATCGTCGTCATCGTGTAGCGCACATGGTCCAGCTTCCGAATCTCCGCCGCAATCCGCTCGGCATAGATCTCGGTCTGCGCGATCGAGGAGCCCTCCGGCGCCCGCACAGCCACGTCGAAGCGGGCCGTGTCGTTGCGCGGCAGGAAGCCCTTGGAGGTGTGCTTGGCGATGTAGGGGACCGACAGCAGCGTCGCCAACGAGGCGAGCATCACCAGCCAGCGGAACCGCATCGCGAAGCGGAGCATGACCATATAGACCCGCTCAATCGGCCGGTAGAAGAGGTCGACCAGTCGCTCGAGGCCGCTCTTCTTGTGTCCCTCCTTCGGCAGCTTCAACCACCGCGAGGCCAGCATCGGGGTGAGGGTGAAACTGACAAAGAGCGAGACGATAATCGAGAAGCTCATCGTGATGCCGAAGCTCGCCAGGAAGCGGCCCGGGATGCCTGCGATGAAGGCGATCGGGATGAAGACCGCCACCAGCGAGATGGTCGTCGCAAGCACCGCCATGCCAATCTCTTCGGTCGCCTCGACCGCAGCCTGCATCGGCTTCATCCGCTTCTCTTCGATGAACCGCCAGATGTTCTCGAGCACGACGATGGCGTCGTCGATGACGATGCCGACCGCCAGCGCCAGCGCCAGCAGCGTGATCAGGTTGAGCGTGTAGCCCACCATCTGCATCAGCGCGAAGGTGGCGATGACCGAGATGGGGATCGCGACCGCCGCAATGAGCGTGCTCCGGAAGTTACCCAGGAAGACCAAGACCACCAGCGCCGCCAGCAACGAGCCCAGGATAAGGTGCTCCGTGACCGCATCGGTGCTCGTCTTGATGAGCACCGACTCATCCCGGAGGATCGTAACCGTCATCCCCTTCGGCAGCGTCGCGTTCACATCCTCCAGCGTCTCGCGGATCTTCTCGGCGATCGCCACCGTGTTGGTGCCCGACTGCTTCCGGATGACCACCAGCTGGATGGGATCGCTGTTGAATGAGGCCACACCCTCCGGCTCCGCCGTCGCCTCGACAACGCGCGCCACATCCCGCAGCCGCACAATTCGGTTGTTCACCTCGCGGATGGATATGTTGCCCAGCTCGTCTGCATCCACCGCGCGGCCGATGACCCGCACCGTCGCATCCGAGGCGCCCATCTCGGCACGACCGCCGGGCATGGTCAGGTTCTGCGTCGCGATTGCGTTCGCCACCTCGGGCGCAGAGATGTTGAAGTCGAGCAGCCGCAGCGGGTCGACGATGACCTGGAACTCGCGCTCGCGGGCACCCAGCAGCCGGGCCTCACCCACGCCATTGACCGCCTCGAGCCGCCGGACCACCAGCCGCTCCGTCAGGTCGGCCAGCTCTGCCGGCTCAAAGCCGTCGCCCTTCACACCCACATAGATGATGGGCGCTGCGCCCGGGTCGGCCTTGATGACGACCGGCGCCTTGGTCCCTTCGGGCAGGTCGCGGAGGATGGTCGCAACCTTGTCGCGCACCTCCTGTGCGGCGCCGTCGACGCTCTTCTCGAGCTCGAAGCCCACGTAGACCAGCGAGATGCCCTCCGCCGAGGTCGAGCGAAGCTCCTTGATGCCGCCGATGGTGTTGACGGCCGCCTCGATGCGGTCGGTTACCTCCGTCTCCATGTCGGTCGCCGAACCGCCGGGAAGGACGGTCTGGATGGCGACGAAGGGGAGGTCGATGTTGGGGAAACGGTCAACGCCCAGCTTCCGATAGGCGCCGAAGCCAAGAACGGTGAGGACCAACGAGAGCACCACCGCAAAGACGGGGCGCCGTACACAGACTTCTGCGAGCCATTGCATGGGCTACTTCCCCGACCCGTCGGTCGTCTTGGCTGCCGGAGCTGCCGGAGCCGCCGGAGCTGCCGGAGCCGCCGGAGCTGCCGGAGCTGCTGCCGCGGGCGCGCCGCCCGTCTTCACCGTGGCGCCATCCCGAAGCGAGGGCGCGGGCTCCGAGACCACCTGCGAACCTGCAGCGAGCGCTGCCGGCGCCCGGTAGAAGCCATCCTGCGGCTCCATCCGGTCCAGAATGTACTGATAGGCCACGCTGCCCCGCACCTCGTAGAAGCGGAGCCGGTCTTCACGGTCCACCACCGCTGTCGCTGGGATGGCGAGCGACTTCTTGCGGCCCACCTCAATCTGGCCGCGGGCAAAGAGGCCGCCGCGGAGCTTGTTGTCGGGGTTGGGGAGCGACACCTCCACCACGAGCGCCCGGGTGTCGCGGGTGAGCGACGGGGCGATCCGGGTCACCGTGCCGGCAAGGCGGCCAAGCTCAACCATGTCGGGGAGCTCGATGCCCACCGACTGCCCCATCGCGATGAGGCCCACATGCACGGCCGGCACCTGAAGCACCACCGTGACCGGGTCAATCTGCTGCAGCTCAATCACCGGGCTCGGCGGCTGCACAAAGGAGCCCTCGTCGGTCATCTGCTTGGAGACGATGCCATCAAACGGAGCACGAACCACCGCGTCGCCCACGGCGATGTCGATGATGCTGGCCTGCGCCTCTGCCGCCTTCACAGACAGGCGAGCCGCCTCGCAGCGGGCGTCGGCCTGCTGCACATCGGCCGTGGCGATGACCCCCTCCTTGTGGAGCTCCTCGGCACGCGCGCACTCACGGTCGGCCTGCGCCGACTGGGTGCTGGCGAGCTGCCGCTGCACCTTCACCGCATCGAGGTTCCGGCTCGCCTGACGGGCATCGAGCTTGGCGATCGGGTCGCCCGCCTTCACGCTGTCGCCCCGGTCCACCAGCATCTCCAAGATGCGGCCCGTCGCGTTGGCAGCCACCATCGTCGAGCGCGCCGGCTCCACTTCGCCCGTCACCATCACATACTCCGCGAACTCACGCTCGGTCACAGCGACCGTGGCGACCGAGGCGGTCGTGCTCGCGGCCTCCGCGGCTGGCTCATTGACGGCGGGTGCGGCCGGCTTCGAGCAGGCGGAGAGGGAGACCAGACAAAGGAGCGAAGCGAGAGTGATTCTGCCGTTCATGCGCTGCCATCTTCAAAGGAGAGAGCCCGAGGCTCCGAGTTTGGCGCGCTGCGTAATGTTGGTCCAAAGGGGTGTCAACCGGTTGGTTGACGGTCACACCGTTGTGCGTGTAGGGGCGCACACATGGCATCATCCGAAGCAGAGACCACACCGGAGCGCATCCTCGATGCTGCGGCCGCGGAGTTCGCCGAACACGGCTTCGCAGGCTCGCGCGTCGACCGCATCGCCCGTCTCGCAGGATGCAACAAGCAGCTCCTCTATCACTACTTCGGAAGCAAAGAGGGGCTCCGCCACGCCGTCTTCCGCCGCGGACTCGTCGAACGGGGCGAGCGCCTCCGCAACATGGCAGGCGGCCCCGCCGAGATGGTAGCAGCCGGCTTTGCCAACATGGGTGCCGACGAAAACTGGATCCGCATGATGCTCTGGGAGCGGCTCTCCGCCACCGGCTGCGAGTTCGCCGACGAGCGACGCGCCCACTTCCAGCAGATGGTCGAGCGGGCCACCTGGGTCGCCGACCCGGCCCTCCGCCCCTTCGTCACCCTCGCCTGCATGAGCATGGCCGCCTTCCCCTGGACCCTCCCCCAGGTGGCAGAGCTGGTCACCGCGAGCGACATCCGCTCCGACGCCTTCCGCAACGGCTACCTCGCCGCCATCCAGCTCATCCTCGGCGAGCGCGCCCCCGCCGAAGCGCCGCCCGTGGTCGAAGCCCCCGCCAAGCCCACCGCGCCGCGCAGCCGCAAGCGCTGACCCGCGCCGCACCTTTGTGCGCCGACCCGCATCCTACGGGTCTCCCTTGCTAACGCGGCGCACCGTGAAGTCTGCTCTCCATCGCAGCGAAAATCTCATCATCCAGCGGGTCGACGGTTCCGGCCAGGTGGAGGTGGAGATCCGTTTCAGCCACTTCGCCGCCCGCGGCCTCTGCGAGGGCAGCTGCCCCCACTGCGGACGGCGCGGCGTTCCCTCCCACTGGGAGCTCGAAGGTCCCGAGAGCCGCGCCAACACCATGTGGTTCACCTGCTCCGAGCCCACGCTCTGCGACACGCCAGACTCCGGAGCCCGCTCCTGGACGCAGCCGGTGCTCTTCGCCCGCGGCTGGGAAGACCGCTAGTCGAAGTCGAGCAGCGAGAGCTGCTCCAGCGGGCTCTCCTCTGCAGGCGGCGGAGGCGGCGCGACCCGCTTGGGCCTGCCTCCGATGGGGACGCACCGGGTAATCCGCTGCAGCCGAAAGGTCCGCTCCTCCTTCCGCGCATGGCAGAAGGCCTGCAGGTAGGTCTCCGCCACGATGCGGTGGGGCGTGACCACCCGGGTGTTCATCTCGCCCCGCTCCTTGGAGAAGTAGTCCAGCTTCACATCGACGCCGAGCGCGAGGCAGGCGTAGAGCAGCGACGAGACGGGCGCCTCGCTGTCGTAGAGGATGCCGTCGCCCTCCCGCTCCGCCACCTCCGATAGCTCCACCGGTTCGACGGGCGGCAGACACTGGTCGAGCAGCTGGTAGGCCTCCACCTCCACCCGCATGTTCTCCGCGGTGTCGAGCAGCCGCATGAGCCGCTCGCGCACCTCCACCACCCGCTC
>CAIQPA010000584.1 GCA_903873545.1 uncultured delta proteobacterium | reverse complement strand
CCGCCGCGCAGTGGCGAAGTAGGAGAGCATCGTGTCGCCCTCGCCCGGCAACCGATAGACAAAGATGCTGCGCCCGCTCCCATCCATCGCGACCAACCGCGTCCCGCCGTCGAACCGGGTGACAGCGAACCGCTTGTCGTCCTCCAGCACCTTCGCGACCGTATCCCGAACGCTCGATGCGATGCGGGCATGGGCCAGCTCCTCTGACATGAAATCCACCTGCGTCCCCGGCAGCCGCGGGAGGCCGAAGATAGGCAGGTCTACAGCCTCGCCAGAGCCGGCGGGCGCGGAGGAAACCGCCGCGGGAGCAACAGGCGAAACCGGCTCCGGAGCACGGTCGCAGGCTGCCAAGAGCAGCAACAGGACGACGGATGTGAGACTGCGCGCCGTCATCGCCCTACTCCACAATCACGCCCCAACTCGTCGGGAACGAGTTGAGAGGCTTCTGGGTATCGAGACCAACCGAGGTCTGGCTGGAGGCCTGCGCCGACGCCGCCGTGTCGCTCGCCGCCGACTGCCCCGAGGCACCAATCTGGAGCGACCAGCCAGCGTCCGAGATGCCCCCGAACCTCACCCGGCTTCCGCCGAACGGATCGCTGACAGCAGAGCTCTCGAAGCAGCTCACCGGCCGCGTGATGTCGAGCGAATAGACGATCGAGTTCTCCGCAATCACCGAAGCGTCCACCGTCCCGGACTCCCAGTAGGGAACCTTATCGACACTCGTCGGGTCGAGCGGCTCCTCCGTCAGACGGGGAACGAAGGTCACATCGCGGTCTATCGTATCGACGATGTGCCGCTCTGCAGCGTCGGTACCCTGGAAGTCGATGCCATAGACGCGCGCCTTGCCAAGCGAGCAGCTCGCGCTCCCCGTCTCGGGCAGGAAGGTGGCAAAGTAGGCAGTCTCGTCAAAGATGCGCGGCCGCGCCGAGACCTTCTCATTGGCAGCCAGTTCGAGCATCCAGTTCATGTCGCCCTCGATGCCTGTCACAAGCCCCGTCGTGTTGCTGATGATCGGCTTCTCGACCACCGAGACCACATAGTTCTTCTCGGCATCCACCGACCGCAGGTCATCCACATTTCCATACCCGAACACCACCACTGCGCGGCCGTCCGCACGCCGGAGCGCTATCGTCGGCCGGTAGAAGATGGCACCAAAGTCCACCGTGTCAGGATCCGGCTCGCCCGAGCCCGAACTGTAGAGTTCGAGGGTCGTGATCGGATCGAAGAACTTCGTCACCTTCCACTCCGTCAGGTCGGTGCTCGACATGTCGATACGCCACATGTTACCCGCCGCATCGCCCACAAAGGCCCGCGAGATCGTCGCGTCGGCGAAGACATCAAAGGCTGCCATGGAGCCGGAGAACGGCGCAGGAAAGACCTGCTCGTCGCCCGCCGAGTCGTTCCACCGATCGAAGCGGCGCAGCACCTTGCCCGTCTCGAGCTCCACCACGTAGAGCACCCGACCGATGCGCGTCGCTCCATAGCCCGCGACGCCTGTCGACGGCAGGCCGCCAGGCAGGATCGCAACGCCCTTCTCACACGACGCGCCCGTCGCCGTGCAGTCGGCCACGAAGACCGTGCCAAGCGCCGGCTCACCAAAGGTAAATCCGAGCTGGGGGTCGAGCTCCGAATCAAGCTCCCAGAGGAACTTCGGTGCCAGCGGATCGCTCACATCCATCGCGGTGTAGCCACGACCGCCGCCCCGGTAGCCCGTTACCAGCACCGTCTTCCAGCGCTCCTCGAAGCTGCTCTCCGTGGGGCCGCGGTAGACCCGCACATCCTGCGCGACGGGCGAACCGTCCATCGTCAGCGCATGTCCCGAGAGCGTCGACTTCAACCTGGGCAGCACCGACGCCGGTGTCATCGCCCAAGCCTCTTCGCCCGTCTCGGTGTTGAAGGCATGCAGCAGCCCATCGTTGGTGTTGGCGTAGAGCATGGTCGGACGGCTCGCGACCGTCTCGGCGAAGGTCCGGTAGGCCACGCTGAAATCGAGCTCCGGGTCGGGTGCACCCACAACCTCGGGCGTCGAATGGAAGATGTCGCCCAGCCGGCTCTGGCGGTCGTTTGCTGCGGGAATCCCCGCGCCGGTCAGCGGGATGCTTGCCGGCAGGAGCATCTCCAACGGCGCCCGATAGTCTGCGTTCTGCCAGAGTTCGCTGATGGTCTGCCCGAAGGTCCAGTCTGTCACCAACTCCGCTTCGGTGGCGTTGGCCACATTGAACAGAGCATAGTTCGCCGCCGCCTGCGTCACCACGTCGCGAAGCTCCGTGAGACAGGAATCAGCCATCGTACTCTCTTCCGTCAGCGTGATGCCGAGCCCCTTCACGCCGTCCGTCAGGTCAGTACATGCTGCCGAGGCCGTCACGTCGGAGCCCGGCAGCCCCGTCGCCGCGCAGGCAGCGATGACTTCAGCATTGGTCACACCGTAGGTCCCATTCGTCAGCGTGCTCCCGATGAGGCCGTAGGTATCGGCAAAGAGGCTCTCGCGATTCGCAAGCGCGCAGCCATGCACCTGCGGCTGGGGCGTGTAGAGTTTGCGGTCGGTACGAAGCTCCGACGCGTCGAGCCCATCCAGCCAGGAAGAGAAGAGGATGCTCGCGCCAAGGTCCTCCTGCAGCGTCGTACCCGAGCAGCCGAACTGCCGCCGCACCACCTCGCCAGACCAGTAGGGCGAGTCGGCATGCACCGTCGAGGTCGCCAGCATGTTGTAGGTGCCGATGGTCCCGGCGCTGCGATACTCCGCCGTCCGCGTCGTCGTCAGCGGCGCAACCCGCGACGCCTCGCCCGCCAACACCGAATTCAACACCGTGTTCAACTGAACGAGGAGTTCGTCCTGCGAGTTGGCAATGAATGCCTTGCGACCCGGCTTGTTGGCCTCGGCGATCGCATCAAAGATGAGCCCGGTCTCCGAAACATTGAAGGCCACCACGTAGAGGTCGATGCCCATGTCGGCGAGGTCGGCTGCATAGGCCGTCGCCTGGTCGTACCAGTAGCCCTCACAGCCCGTCTCTCCCTCCCCCGATCCCGACGAGGTCGCGCCCGAATAACAGGACTCGAAGGAGTCTTCGCCATCAGTGATGAGGATGACGTTGCGGTCTCGGCAATCCACCAGCGGGTCGGGCTGGCCGAGCGAGTAGTCGCAGGCGTCGGCGCCGCAGATGCCTGTCGAGGCCGCAGGGCCTGTGTAAAACCGGACCGTATCTTCCAGCACCGCAGCGATGGGCGTGGACCAGTAGGGGATCGACTCTAGGATCGCCGCCTGCACCGACAGGTTGTTTGCCTGGCGGAAGGCGAGCGTGTCCGTGGTCGGGTTCAGTGGCGGGATGGTCGGCCCAAGGATGCTGTCGCCTGCGCCCGTTGAGAGGCGACGCGCTCCCAGATTCACGCATGTTCCGCTACCGCAGGGAATCGTCGCTCCGCCCGAGGTGGTATTCGCGTTGCCGTACGACCACATTCCCGAACTGTCCGTCGCCGACTCTGGGAAGGAGTCATAGGTCATGAATCCGAAGTTGACCGTGTCGCCAAACACGTCGAGCAACCCGTTGTTGGCTCCCTGCGACGCAGGCAGGTTCGCAGGGTCACAATCGGCGGTCGCTCCATTGGTGTCATAGGCGCAGAGAAGGCTGTGCTGGAACCCCTGCGGACGCGACCCGTTGATGGTGTCGATCCGCCCCGAGGTCGTCCGGTTGTCTGCCGCACAGAAGCGGTTGGCCACAGTGCCGGTCAGCGCCTCCTTGGCGATCATCATCCGCGTCCGCTCGTTGTCCGCCAGAAAGGTCGGTGCAGCCGGGAGCGGCAACGACGCCGGGTTCACACAGGACGACGGCACCGTATCGGGCACCGAGGTGAAATCCATGCTGCCGCTCGAGTCGAGGATGATCAGGACCGAGGGTGTCGAGACCGGCTGAGACTCCGCGCCCGCCTCCTGTCCCGCTGCCAGCGCCGGCAGCAGCAGCCCGCCGAGCAGCCCCGCGCCGATCTGTAACTTTCTGTTGCAGTGCCGCATCGCTACTTCTCCGTCTGCGAGCAGGGAAACGGCCCCGCGAAGACCTCTGCGTCCATCCGGCTCCGCATCGAGCCCGCCGCGTTCGAACGCCCGAGCGAACTGTCATTTGTGGTGTCCAAGGCCCGCTGACCTGCGTCAATCAGCTCCTCCGCCAGCAGCGGCGCCACCGCCCCAACCACGCTCACTTCGAGCCGCTTGAGGCAGTATTTACCGACCTCCGAGCCCGCAGCGTGGCGCGCGTCCACAGGGTTCCGATAGGTAACATAGTAGGCTGGCTGCATGCCCGACTGCTCGCCAGCAGAGGTCGCCGCATAGACGCCATAGGTCGTCTCCCCGTCCTGGCCCGTCGTAAAGGTCGTCTTGCACTGCAGATCGACATTCTTCTCCAGCGCAGCTGTCCGGGTCGCAGAGTTGGTCGCCAGCTGCACGATGGCGTCGGCCAGCGACTGACACTGCAGCGCGTTGACCGCCGCAGCCATCGCACCCTCTGTGATCTGCGAAGATTGCGCTGTCGAGCGACGCAGCCGTGACGCCTGCGCACCCGAGATCGCCGACGTGAAGGCCACCGCGCCAAGCCCGGTCAACGCCATCAGCACGAGCAGCGAAATGATCAGCGCACTCCCCCGCTCGCTCACTCTCTTGGGCCGAAGTTGCATCATGTTGGCTCCCTTAGCGCACATCAGCGAAGGCGAAGTTGGTGAGCGTCACCTCGCCGCGGACGGTCGAGACATAGGAACGCTCAAGGGAGCCCGGAACATTCGGGTAGAGCGGGAAGGTCTGCTTGAGGGCCTCGCCTGAACTATCCGCTGCAAGCCCCTTTGTCGGGCCGTCAAACCGTGCCGAAATCTGCAGATAGGCATACCGCGCCCGCTCCACCTGCACATCCGAGGTGCCGCCCATCTTCTCGTTCGGGATCGTACCCTCGTCGTCGGACCAGACCTCGCCGCTCCGATCGCCGTCGTTCTGCATGTCCGGCACCAGTCCCGCGGCGCCCGCGACACCGTCGAACCAGACCTGAAAGTCCACAATGTTCCGCGCGATGATCACCCGCCGCGGCGGATCCAACGAAGCGCCGGATGCGTCGAGCTCCTCGCGGACCAACAGGAAATCGGTCGCAACCACAGGATCCTGAACTACGTCGTAGGCCACACGCTGCAGCGACACGACGATGTCGCTCTTGTCGAGGAAGTCGAAGCGGCAGAGCGAGTCACTCCCGAAGACGCCCACCTCACCCAAGAAGGTGTCGCCCGCATCCAGCCCAACGACCCCCGTCGGGTTGCCCCAGGTCACAACCCCGGCGCGCAGAAACTGCATGCCGCCCTGCTTGTTCACGACGCCCAGAATCGCGCCGTCAAAGATGTAGGCCGCCAGCTCGTTGCTGATGGATGGGTTGAACAGCGTGAGCGACGAGGCACCCGGCGCGACCGTATCGGGATGGAACCGCTGACCGGTCCGGAAAGACCCCGCGAGCTCCAGGCGATCCGGCTTCTTCCCCGATACATAACTTCCGGGCGGGAAGGCGTCGGCATCCGACCCACTCATCGCCAGCGTGGCGCCACCGTCGAGCAGTTTCACCGCCAAGAACTTCTCGCTCCCCATCCAGCTCGGATTGGCGCAGGGCTTCCGGAGCCCCTTGTAGAGCCGCGGATCATCCAGGCCTGCATTCGGCGCCATCTCATATCCGGCCGTCCGCAGATCGTTGCGCACCACATCCAGCGCCATGTGAAGCCGCTCGAGCGCCAACCCGGACTGCGAGGTCGTATCGAACACCTTCGTGGCATTGGTGATCAGCGTACCCAGCGCGATGATGACGATGGAGCTCAGCAACACCGCAATCAGCAGCTCCACCAGCGTGAAGCCGCGCATCGCTCTCACAGCGCGCCCGCTCACAGTGCACCTCCCGACAGCGCGGGATTCGGCGCGAGGACCGTCGAGGCCACAACCTCCGAGAGGCTGTCGCTGCCAAAGTTGGTTGGATCCATGACCGTGTCGCAGCCCTGAGAGAGCAACAGGTCGCCCGCCTCGTTCCGCGCCCAGACAACACGCACCTCTACCCGACCGAGCGACTCATCACCCAGCCGCGTGACCCGGTAAAAGAGGCAGAAATTGCTGTTCAGCTGCGTGTAGGTTTCGGCCCCATCGCCCAGCCGGGTGCTCTCCGGCAGCTTCGGCAGCCCGAGCTGGTTATACGTCACATCGTCCACGGCCGGCTCGGCCGCGGGCCGTACCCAGTTACCCGGCGAGGCCATCGCCCGACCCAGCGACGAAGAGGTGTCCCAGCCGATCGACCGCACCCAGAGCACAGAGTCGCGACGCAGCCGCTCCAGCTGCGTCTCTGCCAGCACAGAGGCGTTCCGCATGTTGTTGGTGGCGCGCGCCGAAACGATCGCGATCGTCTGAATGCCGATGATGCCGATGATGCCAATCGTCAGCACCAGCACCGCGATGAGCACCTCGAGAATCGTGAACCCTCGTTCCATCGAACGAGGCCCGCGACGCGCTGTTGGCTTCGTATTCATCAGAAGAGACTCCGAATCAGGAAGCCCGGCGGCATCTGGTCAATCGTACCCATCGGTCCCACCTCGAGGTCGCGCGTCAGAGCGCCCGTGCGACAAACGTCGTTGCTGCCGCCCTCGCAGATGGCCTCTACAAACTCGAGCAGCACCCGCCCGCCAAACACCAGACCGTTCTGCGCCGTTGCGTTCCCGACCGATACGTAGGCGGCGCCCGTCACTGCATCCACCATCCGACCGGCGGGAGTGAAACAGAGTGTCGTCACCCCCGAGGAGCTCGACGGCTCTACCCGCACCAGCGCCGCGCCGCGAAAGTTGCCGCTTGGCGTATGGTCGAACTCGAATCCCGGGTTCTTTGTCAGCGTTGGCAGCGTTCCGACGACGCCCCCCTGGCAGGTGTTGTCGGGCGACACATAGACCGTAATCCGACCCACGCTCGACCCGCGCCCACCCTCTGCCGTGTCTTCCCACGCCACATCCGACTCCTGAATCTGGATGAGCATCGCGCGACCCGTCGAACGAGCTGCAGCGCGCACCTCCTCCACCAGATTCCGGGTCTGCGAGGTCACACGCCGCAGGTTATTCGCATTGTTCGGCCGGTTCACAAAGTAGGCGCCGATCGCAATGATGGCGCCAGCGATCACCACCACGATCATCAACTCTACCAAGCTGAAGCCCCGACCGAATCTGCCTCTGTGAACGTTCGACATGGATCACCTGCGTTGGCGCGACCGCACCCTGCCACTGTGAGTCTACAAGATTCGTGCCATGCACGCACAGAATCCGCGCACAGTTCGTGCACATCGCTCACTTCTCGCACCGCCGCTGCCCTCACCGCGAACGCGCGGGCGATTGCCTGTCGCAGGCCGCACCTTTTTGCAGACCGACCTGCCAACTTTGCGCCCTCGGTTGCGAGCCAAGCCGCCCCCGACTACCCTGCCTACCACTCAACCCGCCTGAGCGTGGTCCCATGCAGCATCGACCCTCCGCATTCTCCGCCACCTCGCTCGAACAGTGGCGCACCCAGGTCGAGAAGGACCTCAAGGGTGTTGCGCTCGACGCGATCACCATCCGGAGCCGCGACGGCTTCCAACTCCCGCCCCTTCTGCAGCCTGCACCGCCTACCGCGCTCGGTAGCGCAACCCACGGCGCAATCGCCGAGGCCTTTGCCCACCACGGTGCCTGGTCCACAGCAGCGCTGATTGCGACCGACGAAGCCGCACAACTCGCAGCCCTCGTCGCCACCGCCGCCTCCCGTGAGGCCTCGCTCGTCTGGGTCGACACCGCGCTCCGCCACATCGACATCGCCCACGCGCTCGCAGACCTGCAGCCTCTCCCACGCGTCGCCCTGCTCCGTGCGCCGAGCGCCAACACAGCTGAGCTCGCGCAGATTGCACACAGGGTAAAGCCGACGGCCAACCCCTTCCCGGCCCAGCTTCGCGGCCATGCCAGCGCGGAGCAGACCGCTGCCGCCGTCGAAGCGGCCCTCCAGTCCCCCGGCGCCCTCCTCGCAGACGGCTCCTTCGCCGCCGAGGCCGGCTTCTCCGAGGCCACCGAACTCGCCCTCGCCCTCACCGCAGCCGCCCGCTGGCTCCAAGCCGCAGATGCCCGCGGCATGGCACTCGAGCCCGTCGCCGCTCGGCTCGAACTCCTCCTCGGCACCGGCCGCGACCTCTTCTTCACCCTCGCCAAGTTTCGCGCCGCGCGGCTGCTGATCGCCTCGCTCCTTGACCGCGCCGGCCTCACCGCCGTGCCCCGCATCCACGCCCTCGAGACGCTGAGCAGCAAGACCACGCTCGCCCCCTGGACCAACCTCATCCGTCTCTCGGTCGAGACCACCGCCGCAATCCTCGGCGGCGCCCAGTCCATCGCCCTGCGCGGCCACGACGCCGCCTCAGGTGCTGCCTCGACCGAGGCGCTTCGGCTCGCGCTCAACTCTGCCTGCATCCTCCGCGAGGAGTCACACCTCGGCGTTGTCGCAGACCCTGCCCAGGGCTCCGCCGCACTCGAACAACTCACCGAGCAGCTCGCCACCGCAGCCTGGGCCCTCTTCCAAGAGGAGCAGCGCAGCGCAAAGGACGGCAGCGGACTTGTTACCAAGGGCGACGCGGAGAGCGCACCCAAGTTCGCCGCCGCCGTCACACGCCGCCGCGAATCCATCATCGGCGTCACCGAGTTCCCTGACCTCGGCGAGCGCGCCTTCGCCCCAGCTGCTCCCACAACAGGCCCCGCCGCGCCCCGGCGCTGGTCGCAGCCTGTCGAGGCCGCCCGCGCAGCCGTCGAAGCCACGACGCCCGGCGCACGCCCCATCGTCGCGCTCCACATCGGCGACCCCTCCGACAAGCTCAAGCCCCGCATCGCCTTCGCAAAGGGCCTCTTCGGAACGCTTGGCTACAAGGCCATCGAGGTTCCACTCGGCAGCGACAGCGCCGCCACCGTGGCCTGCCTCTGCACCTCCGACGCCCTGCTCGCCGAGCAGACTCCGGCCTTCCTCGATGCTGCCCGCGCCGCCGGCGCGAGCCACCTCTACGCAGCCGGCAACCCGGGCGACGCAGCGGCTGAGCTCAAGGCCGCCGGCCTCACCGACTTCCTCAACCTAGCCACCGGCCTCGCGCCGCTCCTGCAGCTCGCAGCGCAGCTCCCCTCGGAGACCCCATGAGCCGCCTCCCCGACCTCTCCTCCGGCGAACTCCGGCCCTCCGCGCGCAGCGCCGAACTCACCGGAAGCCTCACCACGCCCGAAGGCATCGACATCGCACCGGCCTACACGGCCGAGCTCCGCGATAGCCTCGACGCCATCCACTCCATGCCAGGCTTCGCTCCCTTCCTCCGCGGCCCCTACACCAGCATGTATGCGGCGCAGCCCTGGACCGTGCGCCAGTATGCCGGCTTCTCCACCGCCGAGGCCTCCAACGCCTTCTACCGCCGCAACCTCGCCGCCGGCCAGAAGGGCCTCTCCATCGCCTTCGACCTCCCCACCCACCGGGGCTACGACTCCGACCACCCCGCCGTGGTCGGAGATGTCGGCATGGCCGGCGTCGCCATCGACTCCATCCTCGACATGCGCATCCTCTTCGACGGCATCCCGCTCGACGAGATGAGCGTCTCCATGACCATGAACGGCGCGGTCCTCCCCGTCCTCGCCCTCTACATCGTCGCCGCAGAGGAGCAGGGCGTCAGCCGCGACAAGCTCACAGGCACCATCCAGAACGACATCCTCAAAGAGTTCATGGTGCGGAACACCTACATCTATCCGCCCAGCCCCTCGATGCGGATCATCGCAGACATCTTCGCCTACACCTCGCGCGAGATGCCCCGCTTCAACAGCATCTCCATCTCCGGCTACCACATGCAGGAGGCCGGTGCGACCGCCGACATCGAGCTCGCCTACACCCTCGCCGACGGCGTGGAGTATGTGAAGACAGGCATGGCTGCAGGCCTCGACATCGACGCATTTGCGCCCCGCCTCTCCTTCTTCTTTGCCATCGGCATGAACTACTTCATGGAGGTGGCCAAGCTCCGTGCCGCACGCCTCCTCTGGGCCCGCCTGCTCCACGAACTCGGCGCCAAGTCGCCCAAGTCAATGGCGCTCCGCACCCACTGCCAGACCTCGGGCTGGAGCCTCACCGCGCAGGACCCCTTCAACAACGTCACCCGCACCGCCATCGAGGCGCTCGCTGCGGCCCACGGCCAGACGCAGAGCCTCCACACCAACTCGCTCGACGAGGCGCTCGCGCTGCCCACCGACTTCTCCGCCGCCATCGCACGCAACACCCAACTCTACCTGCAGAAGGAGTCGGGCACGACCCGCTTCATCGACCCCTGGGGCGGCTCCAACTTTGTCGAGAGCCTCACCGACGAACTCGCCGCCAAGGCCTGGAAGCTCATCGAAGAGGTCCAGGAGCTCGGCGGCATGGCCAGCGCCATCGAGACCGGCCTGCCCAAGATGCGCATCGAAGAGGCCGCCGCGCGCACCCAGGCCCGCATCGACAACGGCGCTCAGACCATCGTCGGCATCAACCGCTTCAAGCTCGAGCAAGAGGCCGACATGGAGCTCCTCCGCGTCGACAACAGCGCCGTCCGCACGGCCCAGCTCGAGCGGCTCGCAAAGCTCAAGGCCGAGCGCGACAGCGGCGCCGTCGAGGCCGCGCTTGCCGCCATCACCGAGGCCGCCAAAGAGGGCACGGGCAACCTCCTCGAACTGGCCGTCAATGCGGCCCGCGTCCGCGCCACCGTTGGTGAAATCTCACTCGCGCTCGAACATGCCTACGGCCGCCACAAGGCCCAGATTCGTGCCATCTCCGGTGTCTACGCCGGTGAGTCGGCCGCCCGCGACCCCCGCGTCGCAGAGGCCCGCGCCGCCACCGACGCCTTCGCCGAGCGCGACGGTCGCCGTCCCCGCATCCTCATCGCCAAGATGGGGCAGGACGGCCACGACCGCGGCCAGAAGGTCATCGCCTCCGCCTTCGCCGACCTCGGCTTTGATGTTGATATCGGCCCCCTCTTCCAGACGCCGGAGGAGGTCGCCAAGCAGGCGGTCGAGAACGACGTCCACATCGTCGGCGCCAGCTCGCTTGCGGCAGGCCACCTCACGCTCGTCCCCTCGTTGATCCAGGCGCTGAAGGCGCTCGGCCGAGAAGACATTCTCGTCGTTGCAGGCGGCGTCATCCCGCCCTGTGACCACGCGGCGCTGCGCGAGGCCGGCGTCGCAGCCGTCTTCGTCCCGGGTACCGTCATCCCGGTGGCAGCACTCGACCTCATCGCCATCCTGACCAGCAGGCTATGACAGGCGCTGCCCGCAGACCCTCCGCTCCGGAGCTCGCGGACGGCATCCTCGCGGGCAACCGCACCCTCCTGGCACGCGCCATCACCATGGTGGAGAGCCGGCGGCCCGAGGACCAGGCGGTCGCGCTCGACCTCCTCGACCTCATCCTCCCCCACACGGGCCGGTCTGTCCGCGTCGGCATCACCGGCGCGCCCGGCGTCGGAAAATCCTCCTTTATCGACCGATTTGGCGCCCACCTCGTCGCCACCGGCCGCAAGCTCGCCGTTCTCGCCGTTGACCCCAGCTCCACCCTCACGGGCGGCTCCATCCTCGGCGACAAGACCCGCATGCAGGAGCTCTCGCTCCTCCCCGAAGCCTTCGTCCGCCCCTCCCCATCGGCCGGCAACCTTGGCGGCGCAGCCCGCAAGACGCGTGAGGCGATGCTGCTCTGCGAAGCGGCAGGCTTCGACACCATCCTCATCGAGACGGTCGGCGTCGGCCAGTCCGAAGCCGCCGTCGCAGACATGGTCGACCTCCTCGCCCTGCTGCTCTTGCCCGCCGGCGGCGACGACCTGCAGGGCATCAAGCGGGGCATCCTCGAGCGGGCCGACCTCCTCATTATCAACAAGGCCGACGGACTCCTTGAGAGCACCGCCAAGCGCACCGCCCGCGACTACGCCAGCGCCCTCCACGTGCTCCCGCGCGACCGCCACGAGGCCCCGCCCGTCCTGCTCACCAGCGCCCTCACCGGCGCCGGCATCGAAGAGGTCTGGCAGACCCTCCTCCGCCTGCACGCCGCCAACTGCGCCTCGGGCGACGCAGACAGCCGACGCCGCGCGCAGCGCGAACGCTGGCTCACCGACGCCATTGCAACCGGCATCGAAGAGGCCCTCGCAGCGCAGCCCGAAGCAGCCGCAGCGCGCGAGGCTGCCATGCGCAGCGTCACCGCCGGCCTCCAGCATCCCGGCCGTGCGGCGCGCGCCGTCGTCGAGGCCTTCCTCCACAGCGGCGCGAAGCCCTCCGCAGACTAGTCCTGAGCGTCGTAGGCGAGCTCCAGCAGCTTATCGCCGGGCTTCACCAGGTCGCCAGCCGCAACCGCGACCTTCACAACCTTGCCCGCAGCAAGGCAGCGGAGCTCATTCTCCATCTTCATCGCCTCGATGATGACGAGCGTCTGCCCCTCCTTCACCGCGTCGCCCTCGACCACCTTCACCAGGATGATCTTGCCGGCCATCGGACTGTTGAGCACCGGCTTGGCCGAACCGCCCGCCGCGCCGGTCGCTGCCTTCAGCGCGTAGGTGCGGGCGTCGAGCATCTCGAACTTCGATGCGCCGTTCGGCAGCGTCACCACCGCGTCGCTCCCCTCCCAAACCACACGCGCGTCGAGACTCCGGCCCTCATGCCGCATCGCCACGCCGCTCGCATGCGCATGGGCATCGAGCTCGAAGCGGCGGCCATCGACCGTCACCACAAACCGGTCTTCGCCCGCAGGCTCCACCGCAATCTCTACCGCCTTGGCGCCACGCTTTGCGGGAACCCGTACATACCGATCGATGCCCATCGTCCTGCTCCGCTTAGGTGGAGAGGCGGCTAACCTGCCGCGCTCTGCCAAAGTCACGCCAACCATCACGGTCCGTCTCGCCGCTCGATGCCGCCGGCGCTGCCGACTGCGCGCGACGAAGGTGAAGCGACAGCGCAGCCGCAGCCAGCGCCAGTGCCTCGTCCTCGCCCTCCAGCGGCTTCACCGCCTTGAATCGCTCCAGGATCGGATTCACCACGCCGGTGTCGTAGCTGCCGCTCACAAAGTCGGGCTCCACAAGGCAGGCCTTGAGGAACTCAATGTTGTTCGCGATGCCATCCACCTGGTACTCGTCGAGCGCCCGGAGCAGCCGCAGCCGCGCCTTCTCCCGCGTCTCGCCCGTGACGATGAACTTCGCCACCATGGGATCGTAGTGCAGGCTTACCTCGGTGCCCGAGTCGTAGCCGCTGTCGTTGCGCACGCCCGGCCCCTGAGGAACAACCATGCGACGGATGAGACCCGGCGACGGCAGGAACTGGTTCGCAGGGTCCTCCGCATAAATGCGAACCTCGATGGCATGACCGCGCTGCGAGAGCTGCTCCTGCGTGAAGCGGAGCGGACGGCCCGCAGCGATGTGAATCTGCTCCTCCACCAGGTCCACACCCACGACCGCCTCGGTCACAGGGTGCTCCACCTGAAGGCGGGTGTTCATCTCGAGGAAGTAGAAGTTCTTGTCCCGATCGAGCAGGAACTCGAAGGTGCCTGCACCAACGTAGCCGACAGCCTTGGCGCCCTGCACCGCAACCTCGCCCATCTTCCGGCGAATCTCGTCGGGGAGCACCGCGCAGGGCGACTCCTCGATGACCTTCTGGTGCCGCCGCTGCACGCTGCAATCACGCTCAAACAGCGAGACGCCGTTGCCATGCTCATCGCACAACACCTGAATCTCCACATGCTTGGGCTCAACGACGAACTTCTCTACGTAGCAGGCCTCGTTTCCGAAGGCCGACCGCGCCTCGCGCTGCGCCCCGTCGAAGGCCTCCTCAAACCGAGAGGCCTCGTCCACGCGACGCATGCCCTTGCCGCCGCCGCCGGCCGCAGCCTTGATCAGCACCGGAAAGCCAATTGCCTCTGCAAACACCAGCGCCTCTGCGGCCGTCGGAATCGGATGCTCCGTGCCAGGCACAACGGGCACGCCCGCCGCGATCATCCGGCGACGCGCGGCCGTCTTCTCGCCCATCGCCTCGATGGCCGACGGTGGCGGTCCGATGAAGACCACTCCAGCATCGGCACAGGCCTGCGCGAACTCCGCATTCTCCGAAAGGAAGCCGTAGCCCGGGTGAATCGCCTCGGCGCCCGTCAGCTTCGCGACCTCCAGAATCTTGTCCATCCGAAGGTAGCTCTCGCGGCTCGGCGCCGGCCCCACGCAGTAGGCCTCATCGGCGTAGCGGACATGGAGCGCGCGCCTATCGGCCTCGCTGTAGACCGCGACTGTCGCGATCCCCATCTCCTTCAGCGTCCGCATTACGCGAATCGCGATCTCTCCTCGATTCGCGATCAAGACTTTCTTGAACATGTGCCTCCGTGCGGCGACAATCTCCGACCGCGCTGCGGTTACTCTGCTTTGCGCCAAATCGTCAACGAAGGTTGCCAAGGACACGCTTGATTTCGCGTCGCTCCCTCATCGCCCGCGTCATGGCAGCCGTCCTGCTCTCCAGCCTCGCGGCCGCTGGCGCCATCGCCTACCAGGCCGTGCGCGTCCGCTCCCTCATCGGCGACCTCTCGCTCATCCACGATGACTTCGTCCCTGTCAGCAGACAGCTCGATGAACTCCGCCGCGAGTCCCGCGCCGTCGGCCGCGCCCTTGCACTCAACGACACCGAGGCCCTCCGCCGCACCCTCCGCAACAGCCAGGAGCTCAACCCCTCCATGCTCCGGCTCGAGCATGCCCTCACCACGCTCGACCGCCAGGTGGAACTGCTCGCCAATGAGGCCACAGGCGTCGAGGCCGCCTCGCTGGTTGCCTCCCTCATTGCCGCCGCCGAAGAGCTCCACGTCGAGCAGCAGCGGCTCAAGGCCCGCATCAGCGATCTCGCCGTCGAACTCGAAGCAAACACCAGCGCCGTCGATGCCAAACAGCGCGACGCCGAACGGCTCGCCACCCGGTTTGAGAGCCGTATCGACCGGCTCGGCACCCTCGTCGATGGCTTCGCAGACCGGGCCTTCGAGCTCGCGAGAGAGAAGGAGCAGCAGACGGTCCGCTATGTCGTCATCGCCGTTGCACTTAGCCTGATGGTCGCCTCCATCGCCCTCCTCTATGTGGCCCGCGCCCTTCGCGCCGTCGAGGCACTCCGAGCCGCCGCCCTTCGACTGCGAACCGGCGACTACCGAGCCGCCGAACTGCCCGAGAGCGACGACGAAATCGGCGACCTCGCCCGCGAGTTCGGCCACATGAGCGCCAGCATCTCCGAACGCGATCAGCGACTCCGCGCGCAGAACCAGGAGCTCGAAGCCGCCAACGAGGCACTCCAACTAGAGCACGACGCCCGCCTCCGCGCAGAACGGCTCGCCGCCGCAGGCGAGCTCGCAAGCCGCATTACCCACGAGATCCGAAACCCGCTCTCCAGCATGGGCCTCAATGCCGAGATGCTCGCCGATAGCCTCACCGGCGCCAGCGAGGATGCCCGCTTCGCACTCCGCCGCATCGAGTCCGACATCGCCCGCCTCAACGCACT
>CAIQPA010000583.1 GCA_903873545.1 uncultured delta proteobacterium | reverse complement strand
TTGCTGAGCTGGAAGGCCTGGGCGTCGCTCACGCGCCGCTCGACCATCACCCGCACCTCGCGGCCGGCCTGCACAGCGTAGGCCTCGGCCACACCCTTGAAGCTGCCCGAGATGCGCTCGATGTCGCGGAGCCGCTGCTGGTAGTTCTCGGCCATCTCGCGGCGTGCGCCGGGGCGGGCACCCGAGATGGCGTCGCCCGCGATGACCAGGTGGGCGTAGACGCTGTTCTGCTTCACCTCGTCGTGGTGGGCCGCGACCGCGTTCACCACGATTTCGTCTTCGCCGTGCTCCTTCAGGAAGACGGCGCCAATCATCGCGTGGCCACCGCCGGCGGCCTCGGCGAGCGAGACATCGTGGTCCATCGCCTTGCCGATGTCGTGCAGGAAGCCGCAGCGGCGGGCCAGCTTGACGTTGAGCTTGAGCTCCTCCGCCATAAGGCCGCAGAGCCAGCCCACCTCGATGCTGTGGGACCAGATGTTCTGCGCGTAGGAGGTGCGGTACTTGAGCCGGCCCATCATCTTGACGATGGCGGGGTCGAGGCCGGCGAGGCTGAGGATGTTGGCCGCCTTCTTGCCGGCCTCGCGGTTGATGTTGTCCATCTCGCCCTGCACCCGCTCGAGCATGGCCTTGACCGCGTCGGGGTTGATGACCTGCTGCGAGGCGAGCCGCTCAAGGGTGATGCGGGCGATCTCGCGCCGCACGGAGTCTTGCGAGGCGATGCCGATGACGCGGCTGGTGGGGTCGTGCTTGGTGTCGACGCCGCCCAGCTTCTCGAGCGTGGTGAGGTTGAGGTTCTCTGCGTCCACAAGGCGGCTCTGCACCTCGTCGCTCGGCAGGGTAACGTTGGTGCCGGGGCGGTCGCTCGGGTAGCGGCCCGAGTAGCGCTGGATGGCGGTGGCGAGCATCTTCTTGGTGCGCCGGTCGCTGTCTTCGGAGAGGTTGTCGTCGGCGGTGCGGGCGTAGCGGCCGGCATCGTGGCGGGCTGTCTCGGTGAGCTCTGCGACGAGGCTGTCGCGGGCCTCGGCGACGGTCATGCCGGCCAGCTCTGCGAGCCTGTCGAGGAAGCCTGCGTCGCGCGCCTCGAGTGCGGCGACCTTGTCGTCATAGAGCTTGAAGGCGTGGTCGACGATGACGCGGGCATCGGCAATCTCGCGGGCGCGGACATCAAGCGCCGTGGAGCGCTCGAGCAGCGAGGCCTCGCGGGTGGTGACCCGGTCTTCGAGGCGGGCGATCTCGGCGCGGCGGTCTTTGAGGTCCTCTTCAATCAGCGAGAGGGCGCGGGCCTTGGCCTCTGCCGCGCGGGCCTTGCTGCCTGCGGCGACTGCGGCGGCCTCGGCCTTGCCGGCAGCGAGTATGCGGTCGGCCTCAGCGCTGCCGCTGCCACCGGAGGCGCCTGGCTGGCCGGCCTTGCGCTGCGCCACCGTGAAGGCGGCCGCACCGGCGAGCGCAGCCGCGATGAGTGCTACGAGGAGCTCCGCCACGGCTACGACGGGGTCCGGAGCGACATCTTGCCGCGCGCCGTCGATTCGGCGCGGGTCTCGCGGATGACGGAGACGAGGATCTGGCCCGGGTAGGTGAGCTCCTCCTCAATCTTGCGGGCAATCTCTTTGGTGAGCTGGTAGGCGCCATCGTCCGAGATGGTCGCATGCTCGACCATCACGCGCACTTCGCGGCCTGCCTGCACGGCGTAGGCCTTGTCGACACCCTTGAAGGAGAGGGCGATGCGCTCGAGGTCGCCGAGCCGCTGCACGAAGCCCTCGAGGGCCTCGCGGCGTGCGCCGGGGCGGCTGCCGGAGAGCTCGTTGGCGGCCATGACGAGGTGGGCATAGACGGTGGCGGGCTTGACCTCGCCGTGGTGGGAGGCGGCCGCGTTGACCACGGTCTCATCTTCGCCGCCCTTCTTGAGGAACATGGCGCCAACGAGGGCGTGGCCGCCACCGGCCTCCTGGGCGAGGGTGACGTCGTGGTCGAGCCCCTTGCCGATGTCGTGCAGGAAGCCGCAGCGGCGTGCCAGCTTGCCGTTGAGGCCGAGCTCGTCGGCCATCAGGCCTGTGAGCCAGCCCACCTGGAGCGAGTGCGAAAGCAGGTTCTGGCCGTAGGAGGTGCGGAACTTGAGGCGGCCCATGGCGCGCAGGGTGTCGCCTGAGAGGCCGGTGAGGCCGAGCTCGAAGCAGGCCTGTTCGCCGGCGTCGCGCATGACCCGGTCCATCTCGTTGGTGGACTTCTGGACCACCTCTTCGATGCGGCTGGGGTGGATGCGGCCGTCTGCCAGCATGCGCTCGACGGCCCGCTTGGCGATCTCGCGGCGGACGGGGTCGAAGGCGCTGATGATGATGGCCTCGGGGGTGTCGTCGATGATGAAGTCGACGCCCGTGGCTGCCTCGATGGCCCGGATGTTGCGGCCTTCGCGGCCGATGATGCGGCCCTTGAGCTCCTCGTTGGCGAGGTGGATGACGGAGACGCAGCGCTCGGTCACGAACTCGCCTGCGAGCCGCTGCATGGCGACCGCGAGCACCTTCTTGGCCCGCTTGTCGGCCTCTTCGATGGCCGACTCCTCAATCTGGCGGGCCGCCTTGGCAGCCTCGGCGCGGGCCGACTCCGCCACGCTCTCGATGACCCGGGCGCGGGCCTCTTCGGCCGAGATGCCGGCGATTTCGGCCAGCTTCTTGTCGGCCTCGCCTTCGCGCTCGGAGAGCGACTTGGTCCGGTCGTCGAGGAGGGTCTGCTTGCGGCCCACCGACTTCTCCTGCTCGGAGAGGTCGTTCTGCTTCTTGTCGAGGGCGATGGCCCGCTCGTCGAGTTTGGTCTGGCGCTCGGCCACCTTCTCTTCGAGCTTGTCGAGCTCCTGGCGCTTGCCACGGCTCTCGCGCTCTGCCTCGCGCTCCGCCTTGATGCGGGCCTCTTCGGCGTCGAGCTGGGCCCGCTTCTTGATGGCGTCGGCCTCGAGCTTGGCGGTTGCCTCGAGCTTTTCTGCGGAGGCGCGGCCCTCTGCTTCGGCCTTGGCGCGTACCGCTTCGCCGTCTGCGACGGCCTTTTTGCTTCCGAACCAGTAGGCGAGAATGCCTGCGACGACAGCGCCCGCGAGGGCGGCGAGGATGGTTGTCATGGATGAACTCTAGGCGGAGGGAGGTCGGGTCTGGCAGACAAAGAGGCCGAGCTCCGTCGCCAGATGGGTCATCGCGACATCATGCCCCACTACGGGCAGTGTCGGGAGGATTTGCCAATCGTAGCACAAACCGATGCGAAGTGTGGGGAAACTGACATGGGCCAGAAGTTTGTCGTAGAAACCGCCGCCGCGGCCCAGCCGGTGGCCGTCGCGGGTGAATCCGAGGCCTGGGATGAGGAGGGCGTCGCGCTCGCCGAGCGGGACGGGGCGGTCGCGGGGTGGCTCGGCGATGCCGAAGGCGCCGGGGAGGGAGGGGAGGGTGCTGGCCTCGAAGAATGCCATGCTGTCGCCGTCGACGGCGGGGAAGCACCAGCGCCTGCCGGGCAGGAGCCGGAGGAGCGGCGTGACGGCGTCGAGCTCGCCACCGGCGGGAACATGGAGGGCGATGGTCTGCAGGCCTGCGAGGAGGGGCAGGAGGTGGCGGGCGGCGGCCTCTCCATCGGCGGAGGCGGTGGGCCGCGGTTGCCGTCGGCGGGCTCGGAGCTGGGTGCGGAGCGCGGCCTTGTCGGCAGCGGCGTTGGCCCCCGGCCTCTCAGCCATCGGCGAGGGCCTCATCGAGGTGGGCGATGGCGCGGGCGGCCTCGTCGCGGATGGCGGCGAGTGCGGCGGCATGAGCGTTCCGCTCTTTGACGAGCTCTTCGGCGAGGGTGAGGACGGCGAGGATCAGCACCCGCTGCGGCGCGGCCCCCTTTGCGGCCTCCTGGACCTGCTTGAGCCGGTCGTTGACGAGGGTGGACATGGCGTCGAGGGTGGCCTCGTCGGCATCGGTCCGGAGCGAGAGCGGCTGCCCCGCGATGGTCAAGGTTACAGAACGATAGGCTGCATCATCTGACATGAATCCTAACTCTCGGCGGGTTGGGTTGCATGGTGGCGCAGGAGGGGCGGGAGTGTCAACGCTTTCCGCGCAGGGGTGCCGGCGGGGGTGTGCGCCTGGGAGGTCGCTGCGGGGTCGGCGTCCGCTCGGAGGGCGTTTGCGCGGGGGTGCAGCGGCCTGCCGTGGGTGTGCGCTTGACAGGTCGCGTGGATGCTGACTAGACGCGTCCTGCCTCGAGGGCCGTTAGCTCAGCTGGTAGAGCAGTGGACTTTTAATCCATTGGTCGCGAGTTCAAATCTCGCACGGCCCACTAACGTGTTCTTATGAACATGACCCGTTCGTCTAGGGGCCTAGGACGCCACCCTTTCACGGTGGTTACAGGGGTTCGAATCCCCTACGGGTTACTTTTTGGCCGTTTTGAGGCCGTCCGGATCTCTCCGAAACCGTTCGGAACCATCCACTAACCCGCTGGTATCCAGCGGGTTTTTCTTTGTTCTGGCTCCGCTCCGCGTCCGGCCGGATCCGGCCGAAACCGGCTCCAGCCAGCCTAGTTCGTGGGTAACTGTGTGGGTAATAGCGGCCCGAAGGGGTCGAAACGTGTCGTATTGCCCCATGGCGTGGTTTTCTCGTTAGGTGTTAGGTGGTTGGGGGAATCGGTAGCGGAGGAAGTCGGGCGGTGCTGTCTCCTCACCGCCCGAGCCCCCCGAAGAGAGCGAGCACGGCTTCTACGGCGGCGAGGTCGTGACGCATCACCAGGCCGCGGGCGACGGACGAGCGGGCTGCGTCGTTCTCGGGC
>CAIQPA010000582.1 GCA_903873545.1 uncultured delta proteobacterium | reverse complement strand
GACGCTTCCTGCTCGCGCAGCGAAAAATCTCCATCGGACGCTCGGAGCAGGCCGATGTCACCATCGACGACGACGATGCTTCGCGGCTCCACTGCGAGATCCTCGCGCATCCCGCAGGCGTGATGCTCCAAGATCTCCAGAGCACCAACGGCACCAAGGTCAACGGCCAGCGGGTGACCCAACACCTCCTGACCGACGGAGACCAGATCCAGATTGGCGGTTCGGTCTTCCGCTTCACCCGCGCGAACCATGTCGAGGCCCACTACTTCGACGAGATGTTTCGGCTCACCAACACCGACCCGCTCACCGGCGCCTACAACAAGCGCTACTTCCTGAGCATGCTCGAGCGCGAGCTCGCCCGTGCAGAGCGATACAAGCGTGAGTCGGCGCTGCTCATGCTCGACCTCGACCACTTCAAGAAGGTCAACGACACCTTCGGCCATGTCGCAGGCGATGCCGTGCTCATAGAGGCCGTAAAGCGGATCGGGGCCGAGCTCACCAGCGAAGACCTTCTCGCCCGCTTTGGCGGCGAAGAGTTCGTCGTGCTGCTCGACCAGACGACGCTCGCCGAAGCGGCGCTGGTGGCCGAACGCATCCGCGCCAGCATTGCCGCCTCGCCCATGCTCCACGCGGGCGCGACGATTCCCGTCACCACCTCCATCGGCGTGAGCGGCCTGCAGGAGGTCGCCGGGGCAGACGACACCGCCTCCCGCATGCAGCGGGTAGAGGCCCTCCTCACCCTTGCCGACACCAAACTCTACGAGGCCAAACATGCCGGTCGAAATCGCGTCGTTGTCTAGCCTCCGGCTGCTTCCCTCGCTCCTCCTTCTCCTCGCTGCCTGCAGTGCCGAGGAGACGAAAACCAACGAGGCGGATGCTGCCAGCGACAGCGGCGCTGACGGCTCTGCCGACGGCAGCGGCGCGCCCGATTGCATCACCTTCGAAGGCTCCGGCGAACCACCCGTCTGCGCCGAGCCTGCGACCGCAGCGCCTCCCGCTGCCGGGCCGGCCCGCGACCCATCCTGCGGCGTCTCCTCGAAGTGGGTGACCAGCATCTCGGGCACCATCCTCGACGATGCCGGTGCCCCCGTGCCCTGCGCCAAGGCGCAGGTCTGCGTGCGTGGCGGAAAGCCGGCTCGGCTCACCTGCCTCCGCCCCGTCACCACCGCGCAGGACGGCACCTTCACCATTCCGGTCGGGACCGAGGTGCAGTGCATGAGCTCGGCAACGCTTCGTCTCTTTGCGCCCGGTCGTCCGCTGGCAACCACCTACTGCGGCGTCGACTTGGCTGCGGAGGGCGATATCACCCTCGCCGATACCGGGCGCCTCTTCCGCCTCCGCGCCCCCGTTAACGCCCCCGACTTCTGCGACGAGACAGAGGCGCAATCTGTCTCGCTCGACGGCGGGCTCACCGTCGAAGTACAACCTTCGCTGCTGTCCGACGCCACGGGCGACCTCCCGCAGCTCTTGGCAGCCAAGGTCGACCCCAGTGCTGAAGGGCTCTGCTTCCTCGGCGCCGACGCGCCTGCGATGCTCTACGCCTTCGGCCCCGAAACCGATGTCGCAGGCGACGGCTTCCGCTTCTCGATGCCGAACGACCTCGGGCTGACGGCCGGCGCCACCGCGAATCTCTTCATCCTCGGCGGCCTCTCCACGACCGTGGGAACCGAGAGCATCGAGGAGGGCGAATGGCACCTCTACGGACAGGGTACCGTCTCTGCAGACGGCAGCCGCATCCTTGCCGAGGGCGTGAACGGCCTGCCCTACCTCTCCTGGCTGGGCGTGGCTCCCTAGCGAGCGAAACGCGGGCGCCAAAACGACCGGCGGCCCGGGACGCGAGGTCGAGGGCCGCCAGGAACGAGGCGCCATAAGGCGCTTCGGTGCTATTCGATGGTGAACTCGTAAGGGGCGCTGGCGCTGCTGTAGCCGTAGACCGCGACGTAGGCGGGGCCAGTGTAGCTGAGCGCCTCGGTGCCGGTCGTCGCTTGGCTGATGACGTCGTTGCCGGCGTCATCCTTGACGGGCCGATCGTTGGGGACGTCGAGCACGAACATGTCGATATCACCCAGCGACTGGTCGTAGGTGAGGGTCATCGTCCAGGGGCCGGCCTCGGTGATCGAGTAGATGTCGGGGGCCGCCGAGCAGATGCCACCGGTGAAGGAGCCGATGCCAACGGGCGTGGCGGTGGTCGCATCGTCATTGGGCTCGGTGAGCTCATCGTCGCCAGGGCCGCAGTTGCTGGTGAAGGGGACGGTCGGCGGGCCCCACGAGCCGGCATCCGGGTCGCGCGCAATCTCGACGAAGTTCAGGTAGCTGCCGCCCGCGTTCTCGGGGTTGGCGATGACCTGCATGTCGCGAAGACGAACCACATAGGCACTGGGGAAGGCGGTAACCTCACCGAGGGTGTGGAAGTAGTTGGCGGGGTTGGCTGCGCCATCACCGACAGCCCACATGTTGTCCGGAGCGACGCCGTTGAGGGTGGCGTGCTGGGTGACGAAGCGCTTTGCCTCTGCATTGCTCGCCGGCGCGCCGCTGGTGTCTTCGAAGTTAACGACGACGAAGAGGCCACCCTCTGCCTTGAACTCTTCCGCAACCCGAGACGCGAAGGCGATTTCGGCGGGGCAGTACTGGCACCAGGAGGCGACCACGAGGATGGCGAGCGTATCGATCGGCGCCTCGGTCGACATGGGGTCGGCGCAGGTCTGGTTCTCGAAGAGCTTGTAGAAGTCGACATCGCCGGCCGCCTGGGTGCCGACGTTGGTCGCGCCGCGCCAGAAAAGGTCCTTCACGGTGTCGCCAAGCTGAAGACCTTCAGCAGCGCCAAGGTTGGGGTAGACGGGACGGCAGGCGCCGGTGCCCGTGTCGGTCGTTCCGCCGTCGGTCTCGGTCGTGCCGGTGTCGGTGGTGCCGGTGTCTTCGGTCGTGGCGCCCGAGCCGCCCGTGCCCGTGTCAGCCGTGCCGCCGCCGCCGCCGCCGGTCTCGTTGCGAACTTCAATCTCGCTGCTGCAGCCAGCAGCCGTAAGCATCACCAGCAGGCTCAACGACAAACTCTTACGGACCATGTGTAGACTCCCAAGAAATCGCACGCTGGCACCACAATAGGGCCGTGCGGAATTGACCAAACCGACTCTGCCACACTACAAAAAGACCTGCAAGCGCGCACCGCTCTTTTTGGTGATTCCTCATGAACTTTCTCGCTCTTCGCCTCGCCCTCCCCGCCGTGCTCCTGCTCACCACCATGAGCGGCTGTGCCGACGAAGAGGCTGTCACCTGTGGCGCTGTCACGGCGGTTCCTCGTACGACCTACCCCGCAGCGCCTTACGGAACTGCCGCCGGAACGACCCTCGCGAACCTCTCCTTTGCCGACCCGAACGGCACCGCGACCGTCGACTTCCAGAGCCTCCGCGCCAGCGGCGACAAGCGGCTGCTCATGGTCATCACCTCGGCGGGCTGGTGCTCGGCCTGCATCGAAGAGCAGCCCGAACTCAACCGGCTCTACGACAGCTACAAAGATTGTGGTCTCGAGGTGCTGCTCACGGTCTTCGAAGATGACCAGACAAGCCCCGCCACGCCTGCCCTCGCGGCCCAGTGGAAGAGCAGCTACAGCAACACCTTCCCCGTCGTCGCCGACGCACCCTTTGTGCTCAAGGACTACTACGACGAGAGTTACACGCCGATGGTCATGTTCGTCGACCTTGAGACCATGGAGATCCTCAGCATCGCCACCGGTCAGGTGGACGCTGCGACCGAGGCCTTTATCCGGCAGCAGCTCGCAGAATAACCTCGGCTGACTTCCGTCCTGCGACCGTCCACTCTCGCTCGAACCGCCTCGGAGCCCCATGACCTCCTCCTTCAGCCGCCTCCTCTCTATCGCCCTCTTCGCCCTTCTGACCCTGTCCGGCACCGTCTCGGCTGGCGAGGCACCGCGGGCCGCTGCGCCCGCCATCTCGCTCAAGAGCCTCGACGGCAAGCCTGTCACACTCGCGCAGCACAAGGGCAAGGTGGTCCTCATAAGCTTCTGGGCCACCTGGTGCGGCCCCTGCCAGCAGGAGCTGCCCAAGATTCAGGCCATCGCCACCAAGTATGCCGACAAGGGCCTCGTCGTCCTGACCGTCAGCGTCGATGACGCCTCCACCGTCGCGCAGGTCCGCGCAACGGCCCGCAAGCACCGCCTCAGCGTGCCCGTCCTGCTCGACCCCGACAACACCGTCATCGCCTCCTTCAACCCCCGTGCCGACGTGCCCTTCACGGTCATCATCGACAAGAACGGCAACATCGCTGAAAAGCATGGCGGCTACACCGCGGGCGACGAGGCGAACTACGAGAAGATTGTGGTCGGCCTGCTCGCAGAGGCCGCCAAGTGAAGCGCGCGCCCCTTCTTCTCGGGCTCGTCGCGGCGATGGCAGGCGCAGGCTCTGCCGCGCCCACGCGCGCCCAGGAGGCTGCGGCCACACAGCTTCAGGTGACCTCGACCACCGTGGTCGAGCAGCACACCGACAACCAGGACGACGCCACCGACAACGACGACTATGGGATCGTTGTGCAGCGGCTCAACCTCGGTGCAGTGTCCAACGGTCTGGAGTTCACCGGCCGACTCGATGGCGTTGGCCTGTGGAACGAGCCCTCCGCCGCCTACGGCTCCTATCTTGAGCTCGAGCGGCTCGGCGTCGTCTGGCGTGGCGAGGCCGTGAGCCTGAAAGCCGGCGACGACTATCTCCAGGTCGGCCGAGGCTTTCTGCTGTCGCTCCGCAAGAACGACGAGGCAGGCCTCGACATCTCCTTCCG
>CAIQPA010000581.1 GCA_903873545.1 uncultured delta proteobacterium | reverse complement strand
TGCACCGCACTGAGCTCAGTGGGCGAGAAGACCTGCGCCCGGGCGCCTCCGGTATGAACATCGAGCTGGCGCTGAAACTCGGTGACGATGTCACCAATGAGCGCGAGCCGACGGCGTTCAGCCAGGATGAGCAGGAAGTTCTTCGTGGTGGCCGAAAGCTTCAGCGCGTCGGCGACGTCGAGAACTACGGCGCGGCGCTCCTCTTCGCGAATCGTCGGATTGCCGAAGACCTGACGAAGGTCGAACGAGCCATTGGCAAGCGCGCCGACCCGCTCCATCTCGCTCCGCGCCAGATCGACCGTGCCCTGCGCAACGGCAATCTCAAGGAGCGCCTTGGCGTAGGCGATGGCTGTGGATGACTTTGCCATGGTGACCTAGGCGACAGTGGGGTGAGCGGAGCCGGACTGCTTGGATAGCCGGTCGATGCCGGCATCGATGAGCCGGTGCTGGATCTCGGGGGTGAGTCCGCGCGACAGCTCCTCGCGGGCCTGCGCCATGGCAGCCTCCACGAGACGGTGGCGATACTTCGCTTCGGCGGCAGCGGCTTCCTGCTCGAGCAGCTGCGCAGCATCCGTAATCATCTTGGCAGCGGAGACCTCGGCCGCAGCAACAACCTTGGCAGCATCCGTTACAGCGATTGACTCCGAATCGCTCAGGATGCGAGCGCGGACGGCCTCGAGCCCAGCATGCTGTTCCTTGGCGGCGCGCAGTGCGACTTCGGCCCGCTCTGATGCGGCCTTCGCCTCTTCGATTGCGCTGGCAATCTTCGCCCGGCGACCCTCAAAGTAAGCCTTGAGTGGCGCAGCGCCGTAGCGCACCATGAGCCAGATGTAGACCGCAAAGTTGGCGATCGCGGCGCCAAGTTCAATCCAGTTCGGACCGGCGTGCGCCTCCCCACCAGCGGCAAACGCAGGCGCACCAACCAGAAGCAGCATGATTGCCAGCAGACCCGCGAACGAGCGGCTGCGACGATGCGTTACTGAAGCCATTCCGCCCCTCATGACAGCAAGCGCTGGGTGATGGAGACCGCGAGGGCCTTCGCACGGACGGGAAGTTCTGCCTCGGCCTTCGCTGCGTCCGCCGTGATGACAGCGCGGCGCGATGCCAGGCTCACCGCAACTTTGGCGCGGGCACCATCCAGAAGCACCGACTCTGACGCGTGCGCAGCACCGAGAAGTTCTGCCCGCTTGAGCCCCGCCTGGCGGTGCGCAGCAGCCACTCCCTCTTCGTATGACTTGTTCAACGCCGCTGT
Source organism: uncultured delta proteobacterium (assembly GCA_903873545.1). GTDB lineage: Bacteria > Myxococcota_A > Bradymonadia > REDH01 > REDH01 > CAIWGR01. Next base: position 1,259 of record CAIQPA010000581.1, on the reverse strand, counting down.
CTCGGCGTTCTGCGAAGAGGCCGCACCCGCCACGCCGCTCGAAAGCGCGGCCCGACGCTCCGCAACCCGGAGATAGGGCTCGAACAGAAACTTCTGCAGAACCACAATGAGTACGAGGAAGAACCCAAAGTTGATCAGCGCTGTCGGATCAAGATCCACCAACCCCATCGGATGGACGGTGGGCACCGCTTGCACGCCCAGCGGCATCTGCGCCGCATTCAGCAACACTTGTGGGTCCATTCGCTTCCTGCCCTCGTCGATCGCCCGTCTGCAACGGCTCAAAGACCGATGAAGGAGCATTTTTCTTTGGAAAACAGCGTCTTGCGTCAACAGCCGCGCCCTTGGGCGCAACTCGGGGGCGGTTCTAGCCCGACTCACTCGCTCCGTCAAGCAGCACGGAGCGGCCTCCTGCCCCCTGCCCAATCGCCCCCAAAGGGTTGACATGCAACCTACCTTTGGGCCACAATGTCGCCTCCTTTCTGCTCAGGTTCAAGGAACCAGCCCCATGGCACGCGTTACTGTCGAGGATTGCCTCGTTCGCATTCCCAACCGGTTTGCCCTTATCCATCTCGCCACCAAGCGGGCCCTCCAGCTCAAGCGCAACGCTGAGCCCCTCGTCGAGACCGAGAACAAGGAGTGCGTCACCGCCCTCCGCGAAGTCGGCGAAGGCAAAATCACCTTCCAAGGCGATGTTGAGGAGATTGTCTCGGGCCGTTGGCGCAAGGAGCGCAAGCGGGCCCGCCGGAAGACGCGGTAGCCGCATGCTGGCACGCCCGTTGGCTCCCCTGGCACTGCGAGGTCCCAGCTGGGTCTTGGGCTGCCTGATCGGTCTGGTTCTCTTGGCAGTTGCGGCGCCCGCCGCGACCCAGGAGCTTCCCACCTTCTTCTGGACTGCACGCGTCGGCGACGGCTGTAGCACCAGCCGCTCCCGTGTGGAGTCGCTGCTCGGTGAGGTGCTCGAAAAGGCCCCCGACGCTCGGCACATCGTGGGTGTCAAAGGCATCGGAAAAGAGCTTGTGGAGCGCGGCTTCCCTCTCCCCGGCTGCCTCGGAGGCATGTCCACCTGCGACTCCCCCGCCGAGGCGGTGGTCGACGCGATGGCTGCGTCCACGCTCATCGACTTTACCGTCGAGGATGGCTGCCGACGCGCCGAGGTAACCGTCGCCGACCCGGCCGGCGAGACCAAGGCCCCGCAGACCTTTGAGGCCAAAGACCTGCGCGAACTGCTCTTCAACATCGCCAACGACCTCACCGGCTCC
>CAIQPA010000580.1 GCA_903873545.1 uncultured delta proteobacterium | reverse complement strand
TCTGGCGTCATCGCGGCGCTGTGGTGGCGCCCGACCGCGGCATCGTTGGGACAACGGTACTGAAGACCGCGGGGGCTGGGCTGCTGGCGCTCGCGGTCGTGCACTCCATGCCGATGGAGCTCAGTGCGACCGACCGGGCCGTGGTGGTTGCGCAGTCGACCACGCCGGTGGGCGTCGCGGTTTTCAGCCTCTGCCACGCCTATGGTGTCGCCGAGCTCTTCGCCGCCCGGGCGGTCGTCGTCTCCACCCTCCTCTGGCTGGTTGGCGCGATGGCCTGGGGCCTTACCTCGTGGGCACATGCAGGATAGCAGCACAGCAACCCCCTCGGCCGGCAGCTCCGCGCTCGCGCTGTTGCGCAAGCACCCCATGGTGCAGGCCTACCTCGCAAGCCGCGTCTTCGGGCTCATGGCGATGACGCTCTTCCGCGCAACGGCCTCGTGGCACGTCTACGAACTCACCGGAAGCAAGGTGCTGCTCGGCACGCTCGGCCTCGCGCAGTTTCTGCCGGCGCTGCTGTCGACGATGGCTGGCGGAGTCATCGCCGATCGCTACGAGCGGACTCGGACGGTGCGCCGGTCGCAGTTGGTAGCGGCAAGCGCAACGCCGATTGTTGCCTGGCTCGCCTATCAAGGGACGCTGCCGCATGGGGTGCTCTTTGTGGCAGCAGGGTGGCTCGCTGCAATCGGTGGGTTGGAGCAGCCGTCACGCGCGAGCCTGCTGCCTGGCCTGGTGTCTCGGGAAGAGCTTCCACAGACCGTGACCATTGCCGCGACGATGCAGAGCCTCGCGATGGCCTCGGGTCCGGCGCTCGCGGGGCTGCTCCTTGTCTTCTCTCCCATCTGGTCTGTCTACCTGTTGCACTCGCTGCTGCTGCTGACCTCCTACCTGCTGGTGCGACGGCTCCCGCCCGCCATGCCCAGTGGCGCCGGCGAAGAGCAGCCGCATCCGTTCCGGCAGATGGTGGATGGCGCGAAGTTTGTCTCCTCTTCGCCGGTGCTGCTCGGCTGCATGGCGCTCGATATGGTGGCGGTGGTCCTGGGCGGCGCGCAGGCGCTGCTGCCGGTCGTTGCGAAGGAGACCCTCAACGTGGGGCCCGTGGGGTTTGGCCTGCTCTCGGCGTCGATTGAGCTCGGCGCGCTCAGCATGTCGATCTACCTCGCCTCACGCCGACCGATTGAGCGGGCCGGAAGGACGCTGCTCTGGACAGTTGCGGCCTACGGCGCAGCGACGCTTCTGTTCGGGCTCTCGACCACGCTCTGGCTGTCGGTCATTGCCTACGCGCTGGTGGGCGCCGCAGACCAGGTGAGTGTGGTGCTGCGACACACCATCGTGCAGCTGTCGACCCCCGACGGGCTCCGCGGCAGGGTGAGCGCGATCAACATGCTCTTCATCCATGCGAGCAACCAGCTCGGCGCCTTTGAATCTGGGCTGCTCGCCGCTGCCACAAGCACCCGGTTCGCCATCCTCTTCGGCGGTGGAGCAGCGATGGTCGTCGCTGCGGGAATGGCGCGATGGAACACAAAGTTGAGAGCCTACCGAACGGGCGACAGCCAGGAGTCGGCAGGCTGATTGCGGCGGCCTCGTAACCGCCCTACCCTTGGCCGGCAGCTCAGCCAACCGGTCTGCGAACGAGGAGAAAGAGATGGCAGCAAGCATTGTCGAGTCCGTTGAGACGCTCCGCTTCCCGTGGCAGACCGTCGACCCCTTCCTCTTCTGCGTCTACCATGTGGACGACTATCCGGCCGGCACCGAAGCCATGGGCCCGAAGGCGAGTCTCGAAGGGCGCAACCTCGGCCAGGACTTTGGGAACAAAGATGGCTGGAACATGTACCACGGCAAGGAGATCCCGGGCTTCCCGCGCCACCCGCACCGGGGCTTCGAGACGGTGACCTTCACCCGCCGCGGGCTCATCGATCATAGCGACTCGCTTGGCGCCACCGCCCGCTTCGGCGGCGGTGATGTGCAGTGGATGACGGCCGGAAAAGGGGTCGAGCATTGCGAGATGTTCCCGCTCGTGGAGCGTGAGCAGCACAACCTGACCGAGTTCTTCCAGATCTGGCTCAACCTACCGGCCCGCAACAAGATGGCGACGCCCCACTTCGCCATCTTCTGGGCCCACCAGATCCCCGAACAGACCTTCAACGACGAGGCCGGTCGCAAGACCCATCTGGTCATGGCTGCCGGTGCGATTGGAGAGCAGCCTGCGCCACCGCCGCCGCCCGCTTCGTGGGCTGCTTCGCCGCAGAACGAGGTGGCCATCTGGACCATCAATCTGGAGCCTGGTGCGCAGTGGACGCTGCCCGCCGCATCGCCCGGCCTCTCGCGTTCGCTCTACCTGTTCGAGGGGTCGGTTACGCTCGGCGGCTCGCCGCTGTCGGGCCGCGTGCGGGCGGTTGTCCCGTCGCATCTGCCCTGCACCATCGAGAATGGCGATGCGCCGGCGCAGCTCCTGCTGCTGCAGGGCCGCCCGATTGGAGAGCCGGTCGCAGCCCACGGCCCCTTCGTCATGAACAACCATGCGGAGCTGCAGCGGGCCTTTGACGACTACCAGCGGGGCCTCTTCGGGCGCTGGCAGTGGCCGAACAGCGCGCCGGTCCATCCGCGCGAGGCGCAGCGGTTCGCCATCCATGCCGACGGCCGCCGCGAGAGCGCCGCGGAGTCGCTTGCCGCTCGAGCACAATCATGATGCGCAAGGCCTTCGCCCTCTGCCTCGCCGCGTTGCTTGCCGCCTGCGCGGCTCCTCAGGAGTCCTCCGTGAAGAATCCTCCCGCAGCACCCGTTGCTCGGCGCGAAGCCATTGTTGACCAGCTCCATGGCGTTGCCATTGCCGACCCCTACCGCTGGCTCGAAGATGGCGAATCGGCCGAAGTGAAGGCCTGGGCAGACGGCCAAGATGCCCATGCTCGCGCCATCCTGAACGATGTGAAGGGCCACGAGCTGCTCACGGCCCGCTTCTCGTCGCTGCTCTACGTGGACGCCATCTCGACGCCGGTCGCACGGCAGGGTCGGCTCTTCTACATGCGGCGTCCGAAGGGAGCCGAGAAGAGTTTCCTGGCGTGGCGCGACGAGGGCGGCGTTGAGCGGGTCCTCATCGACACGGCGAAGCTCTCCGCTGACGGAACGACTGCGCTTGGCGGCTGGATTCCTTCGCCCGACGGCAAGCTGCTCGCCTACCTCGTGAAGCCGAACAATGCCGACGAGGCGACGCTCCGCGTGCGTCGTGTGGACACCGGCGAAGACCTCCCGGACGAGCTCGAAGGCGCGAAGTACTCGGGCATGTCGTGGACGCCTGATTCGGCCCAACTCTACTACGTCTGGGTGCCGCCGGTGAGCGAGACGGTGACGGTCGAGCAGCGGCCCGGATTCGCCACGGTTCGGCTGCACCAGCTCGGGAGCCCACAGGGAGCAGACACCGAGATTTTTGGCGCAACGGGCGACCCGGAGACCTTCCTCGGCGTTGACCTTTCAGAGGATGGCCACTTCGTCTTTCTCTACCTCATGCGGGGTTGGGATGATGTGAGCATCTGGTATCGCGACCAGCGCATGCAGGTCGATATCAAGATCCCGCAGCGTGTGGTGCCGAGCGGTGCTGTGATCGCCTCGAGCGTGACGAATGAGCTGGTCGCCAAGGTGGACCAGCGGGCGCAGGGACTGGGCTTCCAGCGGTTGGTCGTCGGCGCGAGCGCGGTCACTTCGGTCACCGCCTACAAGGACACCTTCTACCTCCACACCAATGCTGGCGCACCGATGTACCGGGTGCTCTCCGTCTCGCCCGATAGCGGTGTCTGGCGCGAGGTGATCCCAGAGGGCGCAACCAAGATTGATGCCGTTCAGGTGGCCGGCGAGAAGCTGGTCGTCTCGTCGCTGGACAAGGCTGCGAGCCGGCTCTCGCTCTGGGGATTGGAGGGCGGAAAGCTGCGCGACCTCGCGCTCCCGGGGCTGGGCTCCATCTCGGGGCTATCGGGCGAGTTCGACAGCGACGACCTCTACTACGGCTTCTCCACCTTCACGCAGCCGACGCAGGTGATGAAGCTCTCGCTGTCGGAGAACCGGAGCGAGGTGTGGGGGCGGGTGCAGCTCGATGTCGACACCTCGCACATGGTGGTGACACAGGAGAGCTACACCTCGAAGGATGGCACAACGGTGACCATGTTTGTGGTGCATCGCGACGACGCCAAGCGGGACGGCACAAACCCGACCCTCCTCTACGGCTACGGCGGCTTCAACGTCGACATGACGCCGGCCTTCTCCTCGGCCGTGGTGACCTGGCTGGAGCTCGGTGGCGTCTACGCGATCGCCAACCTGCGCGGCGGCGGTGAGTATGGCGAGGCATGGCATCAGGCCGGCATGCTCGACCGCAAGCAGAACGTCTTCGACGACTTCCACGCCGCCGCCGAACACCTCATCTCGACCGGCTGGACCCGCCCGGAGAAGCTGGCCATTCGAGGCGGCAGCAACGGCGGCCTCCTGGTCGGCACAGCGATGACGCAGCGGCCCGAACTCTACGGCGCGGTCATCTGCGCGGTGCCGCTGCTCGACATGCTCCGCTACCACCGGTTCGGCAGCGGCCGCACCTGGATCCCGGAGTATGGCAGCGCCGACGAGGCCGCGCAGTTCCCCTACCTCGCCGCCTACTCGCCCTACCACCATGTCAAGGCCGGGACCCACTACCCCGCGCTGCTCATGATGGGTTCGGACCATGACGACCGGGTCGACCCGATGCATGCGCGCAAGTTCGCTGCTGCGATTGCCGCGGCAACCGCGGAGCTGCCAGAGGCGGCGCCCGTCCTCTTCCGCCTCGAGCGGAACGCCGGCCACGGCGGAGCAGACCTGGTGAAGCAGACGGTCGCAGCCAACGCAGATCAGTTCGCCTTCCTCGCGCGGACGCTCGGCGTCGACCTTTCCGCTCTCCGCTAACCTCAGCCAAGGTGTGCTCATGCAAGACCGTCGCAGCTTTCTTCAGCGCCTCGCCCTCTCGACGGGCGCCGTCATCCTGATGCCCGCGGTGAGCCGCTGTGGCGCGCCGCAGGCAGCCTCTCCGACCACCGCGACCCGCAACCCCGACGAGCCGATTCGCACCGAGCCGGCCGGCTGGGATGCCATCGCCTACAACCGGGAGCGGGGTAACGCAGGCTTCATTCCGGCGACCTATCAGGCCGCGATCAACGCCGAGAGCGGCCCCAAGGAGGCGCTCGGCAAGCACCTCCCCTACCTGCCGGTGGTGGGAAGCGTACCGGCGGGCTTCATCGCCATGATGTGGGGCGACCCATCAAAGGGCTACGGCCGTCATCCCAACGCGGTGAAGAGCGAGGCCAACAACCAGGTGGGCCACTGGTATGACTGGATCAGGGTCCGGAAGGCCGAGGAGGGCGAGACGGAGGAACTGCAGAGCAGCTACTCGGACTGGCCGGGAACGGCGCCGGGCGACAACGGCGCCTACGCTGTCTTCGGCGAGGGCGACATCACGGCAGACGGCGGCAAGAACACCATCTATCTTGCTGCGCTCCCGGCGGGCGTGACGTCGGGAGACAGGGTCCGCATCTGGGCGCACTGCCTGACGCATGGCGAGTATGTCGCCTTCCTCACCATCCCGTAACGCGTCCGTCGCGACCATCGCGCAGCGCGTCATCTCTCTGTTGGCAAGTCGCGGAAAATACGGCGATGCCGTTTGACCTTGGGGGGGCGGGATGACTAATCCCCGCCCACCCGTGAGGCAGTCCCTCGCGAGTTCGCCGGAGAGAGCCGTGTCGACATCCAGCATCTGGTCCCGCTTCCGTCCCCGTCCCCGCAACACGCTCTTCCTCGGCATCCACATCGCAGCCCCGATTGTGGCCTGGATGGCGGGCTTCAGCTGGTTCGGCGTCCTCCTCGCGCTTGTGGTCTACTACGTGCGGGTGTTCGGCATCACGGCCGGCTACCACCGCTACTTCTCGCACCGCTCCTACAAGATGGGGCGCGTGACGCAGTTCCTGATGGCCTTCCTTGCGCAGACCGCCTGCCAGGGGGGCGTGCTTTGGTGGGCGGCTCACCATCGCCAGCACCACCGCTACTCCGACCTGCCGGGCGACGTTCACAGCCCCAAGCTCGACGGCTTCTGGTATGCCCACATGGGCTGGATGCTGGTCGAAGAGACCGACACCACCGACATCGAGCGGGTGAAGGACTTCGCGAAGTTCCCCGAGATCCTCTGGCTCGAGAAGTATGCGATTGTGCCGCCGCTGCTGCTCGCCATCGCACTCTACGCTACCTGGGGTCTCACAGGGCTCGGCTGGGGCTTTGGCGTCTCGACTGTCGCGCTCTGGCACGGCACCTTCTGCGTCAACTCACTCGCCCATGTTATGGGCCGTCGCGTCTACGAGACCACCGACACCTCGCGTAACAGCGCGCTGATCTCCACCTTCACCATGGGCGAGGGCTGGCACAACAACCACCACCACTACCAGCGCTCCGCGGCGCAGGGCTGGCGCTGGTATGAGTTCGATCCCACCTACTGGATCCTCAAGGTCATGCAGTTTGTGGGGCTGGCCTCTGGCGTGAGCCGTCCGCCGCGCCACGTCATCGAGAACACCATCGCGCGGGTCTCGGAGCGGGCCAAGGAGCTCCGCGAGGGGCTCGCGCAGCGGGCTGAGTCGCTTGCGGCTGCCGTGCAGTCGGCTCGCGGGTCGGCGCCCGAAGAGCGCGTTCGCCAGCTACTGCAGAGCGCCGAGGAGCTCCGCACGGAGATGCTGGCGCTGCGGGATGAGAAACTGGCCCACATGGCCGAGCGCGTCGATGCGCTGGTTCACGAACTGGAAGCCAGAATGTTGGGCGAAACGAGCGGAGTGTAATGGCACTGATTCAACTCCGGGGGATTCATCTCTCCTTTGGCTCGGCACCCGTGCTGAACGATACCTCGTTTTCCATTGAGCGGGGTGAGCGGGTGGGGTTGCTGGGCCGGAATGGCGCGGGCAAGACGACGCTACTCCGCATGATTGAGGGCGTGCTGCTGCCCGAGCAGGGCGTGGTGGAGCGGCCCGATTCACTCCGTGTTGCGCGGTTGATTCAGGAGATCCCCTCGGACGACTCGGCCTCGGTCTGGGAGCTGGTGGCGGGCGCCTTCGGAAGCGCGGGGCGCGACGCTGCAGCGATGCGGGCCGGCGGCGATGCGATCGGAGACCCCTCAGCGGCCTGGGCGGTTGCTCCTGCTGTTGAGACGGCGATCGCGCGGCTCGGCCTAGACCCCGACCAGCCCTTCGCGACGCTCTCAGGCGGCCTCAAGCGGCGCGCTGCCTTGGCCCGCGCGCTGGCGACGGACCCCGACATTCTGCTGCTCGACGAGCCGACGAATCACCTCGACGTGGAGGCCATCGAGCAGCTCGAGACGCTGCTCCTGCGGGAGTCGCAGCGGGGGCTCCTCTTTGTGACCCACGACCGGGCATTCCTTGAGCGGATCGCCAACCGCATTGTCGAGCTCGACCGCGGCAAGCTGACCTCGTGGGATTGTGGTTACCGCACCTATCTGGAGCGGCGCGAACGGCAGCTGGCAGAAGAGGAGGCGGTGGGCATCCGGCTCGACAAGCGCATCTCTGAAGAGGCTGAATGGGCGAGCAAGGGTGTGGCGGCGCGCCGGACCAAGTCGGTCGGCCGTCTCCGGGCGCTCGAGCAGCTCCGCGCGGTGCGGGCCTCGCAACGCAAGCGGCCGGGCGAGCTCAAGATGGCCATCCAGGAGGCCGCGAACTCAGGCAAGCTGGTCTGTGAGACCCAGGCGCTCAGCTTCTGCTACGAGGGCCGCCCTCCGCTGATCCATGAGCTCACCACCTTCATCATGCGTGGCGACCGGATCGGCATCATCGGGCCGAATGGCTGCGGAAAGACCACGCTCATCCGCTGCCTGCTCGGCGAGCTCGAGGCGACCTCGGGACAGGTCCGCACCGGTACGCGGCTCGAGGTTGTCTACTTCGACCAGACGCGTGAGTGGCTCGACCCCGACCGCTCGGTCGTCGACACCGTCGCCGACGGCAACGACCGGGTCACGGTCGATGGCCGGACCCGCCATGTGCACGGCTACCTGCAAGACTTCCTCTTCTCTTCGGAGCGGGCCCGTGTTCCGGTACGGCTGCTCTCCGGCGGCGAGCGGGCCCGACTGCTCCTTGCGCGACTCTTCCTCAAGCCCTCGAACGTGCTCGTGCTCGACGAACCGACGAACGACCTCGACACCGAGACGCTCGAACTGCTGGAGCAGCTCCTCTCGAACTACCCGGGCACCGTGCTCGTGGTAAGCCACGACCGGGCCTTCCTCAACGAGGTGGTGACCAGCACGCTCGTCTTCGAGGGCGACGGCCGCATCGGCGACTACCCGGGCGGCTACGACGACTGGCTCCGCCAGCGTCCCGAGCCGGCGACGAAACAGAGCGAGAAGAAGGCCCTCATCGCAGCAGGCAAGCTACCTGCGCCCAAGGTGCAGATGTCCTTCAAGGAGAAGAAGGAGCTCGAAGAGCTTCCGCGCCGCATCGAGGTGCTGGAGCAGGAGCAGAGCACGCTCAGCGCCTTGCTGGCCGATCCGGTCTTCTACGCCAAGCCCGCCAGGGAGACCCGGCCGACCATGGATCGCGTAACCGCCATCGAAGCCGAGCTGGCGAAGATGTATGCGCGATGGGAGGCGCTGGAGGCGAAGGCAAACCCGGCGTAGCCTCGCATCGCTGCGAATCTTTGGTCGCGGGGCTGCATCTCAGCGGTTACACTCCCCTAGGATGGTAACCATGCGCCAACTTTCGCTTACGCTGCTTCTCTGCCTTGTTGGGTGCGCCGACGAGGCATCCGATCTGCCTGCCGGCAATGACGCCAGCGGCAGCGCCGATGCCGCGGCTGACACCTCGGCGTCCGACAGTTCGGCAGACGCGACGGATGGGTCGGGCGCAACGGACACCAGCGGCAGCGGCTCAGGAGAGCCTGCGCAGGGCATCATCTCCTCCGAGAGTTTCCCGCTTCCGGAGTCGTTGCCCGGCGGCATCTTCATCCAGCCCCGTCTTGTCTGCAGCCCGCCGGTAGCCGGCGACACCCCCGCGGAGGGCGACTCCGTCTGCACCTACACTGCCATCTCGGCCTGCACCGAGCCCGGCCGCGACTTTGCAGACTACGGCCGTTGCGACATCGTACGCACCCAGCGCCCCTACTCGGCGCAGCCGCCCGTCATCCAAAGCGACCCTGCCGACCCGCGGCTCGACGACCCCGCCTTCCAGTCGGAGCTCGCTTGGGTCACCTCGCAGGTCAAGGCCTGTGCCTGCGTCTGCTGCCATAGCTCGGACCTTGCGCCCGAAGGCCCCTCCGACTGGCACCTCGAGGCCTCTGCCATCTGGACCGACTCGGTCTCGGACGACGGCGTCGCGCTGCTCGCCGGTCTGGTCGACTCGTCCACCTTCGGGGCCTATCCGCCCGAGCAGAACTTCGGCTTCGAGCGGGTACGCACCGCGCTTCCGAGCACCGAGCCGGACCGGATGAAGACCTTCTTCTTGGAGGAGTATCTCCGCCGCGGCTACGTGGAGTCGGAGGCTGCGGCCATCCCCCCCTTCGGCGGACCGCTCGTCACCCAGGCAACCTACGAGCCGCGCGCCTGCGCCGGCAGCATCGGCGTGAAGGCCGATGGCACCATCCGCTTCACCGGCTCGGCCCGCTACCTCTACCTGCTCGAGATCGGCTCGGCGAACCCCGGCGTGCCGCCCAACCTCGACACCCCCGCTGGCACCATCTGGCGCGTCGATGTGCCCGAGACGGCTCCTGCGCTTCGCGGCGCGGTCACCTACGGCCGTGTACCTGTCGGAGCCGCGCAGCGTGTGCCGGCGAACGGGCCGCCGCGTGCGCTCACTGTCGGAGAGCAGGTCTACCTCTACACGCTTGCCGATGTGGGGCTGCCCCTGACGCGCTGCATCGCGACCGTCGCCCCCTGAGTTACTGCAGCGGCCGTTGGGCTCTGCTAAAGCCTCCGCTTCCACCAGCGGAGGCCCCATGCGCAACCCGACTCTCACGCTCCTCCTCATCGCCTTCGCAGCTGCCTGCAGCGACGAGGGCGGCCTAACTGCAACGCAGGACACCTCGGTCGGCTCGGGGGCCGCAGACACCGGCACCGCCGCAGACACCGGCAGCACGGGCAGTGGAGCAGATTCAGGCAGCGAAGCCGATGGCTCCGGCGAAGGCTCTGCGCAGCCTCTGCTGCCCTCGCTGCGTCTCCGTGGTCCCCACACCTTTGCAACCACCGCAGACGAGCTCGTAGACGAGACGCGGCCCTTCCCCGCCGGCTCCGGCGAGACGGCGGAGCCCCGTCGCCTGCCGGTCACCATCTGGCACCCCACCGATGCCGCAACTCCCGGGCCTGTCATCATCTGGGCGCATGGTCTTGGCAGCACCCGCTCCGACAACCGGAAGACCGCGGAGATCCTGGCCTCGCGCGGCTACATCGTCGCCTCTGCCGACTTTCCGAAGACCAACCGGCTCGCGCAGCCGCCCGATGTCGCAGACGTGGTCAACCAGCCCGGCGACCTCAAGCTCCTCGCCGACCGGGTGCTCGCGCTCGGTGCCACCGCAGGCTCGTCGCTCGAGGGCCGCGTGGACCCAGAGAAGATGGCCTACGTCGGGCTCTCGCTCGGCGCGATGACCGTCATGCTCGCCACCTGGCAGACGGAGTTCTACGGCCCCCGCATCGATGCCGTGGTCGCCCTCGCGCCCCCCTCCTGTTACCTGCCCCGCCCGCTCTTCGAGACGACCTCCGTGCCCGCACTCATCATGCTTGGAACGGGCGACGCGATCGTTGACTACACCTCCAGCGTCGCCTCGTTTGCGGAGATTCCGGCGCCGTCGCTCGTTGTGTCGCTCGAGCGGGGCAGCCACACCGCCTTTGCCGACGTGGTGAGCGACTTCTTCAACAATGTGCCCCACCCCGATGTCATCGGCTGCTCGAGCGTCGTCTCTGACATCGATGTCAGCACGCTTGGCACACTCGCAGAATCACTCGGCGGCGCCTCCGCAGAGGTGGTCAACGCCG
>CAIQPA010000579.1 GCA_903873545.1 uncultured delta proteobacterium | reverse complement strand
GTGCTGGTCGACTTCAACCAGCCGATGAACGAGATCCGGTTCACGCCGACGACGGTGCGGGTGACGGACTACGCAGGCGCCATTTTGGAGCGGCAGCTCTTCTACGATTCAGCGACGGATACGCTGGTGTTGTCGGGGACCGAGACGGCGCCGCTCTTCAAGCCGAGCACTCCCTACGAGGTGCGGCTGTCGGACAGGTTGCAGGCGCTGGACGGGCAGATGCTCGAGACGCCGCGCACCTTCGGGTTTGCGACGGCAGCGGCGCCCTCGGCCTTCTACGCGGAGCTGGCGGAGGCCTACGCACCGGTGCTCTACCAGGAGGTCAAGACGGCGGCGGTCGACCTGCCGACGACGGTGGATTTTGATGGCGACGCCAACGCGGCGAACAACTTTGTGGGCAGCAACGGGACCAACCGGGCTGCGGTCTACTGGACGGTCACAGAGTCGCGGAGCCACTACTTCGTGGGCTACTGGCTCTACTATCCGCGCGTGCAGCTCAACCCCACGGCGGTGGCGGAGCACGACTGGGTCTTCGCGCAGGTGATTGTGGGCAAGAGCGTGGACCGGCTCGGCTACTTCGTGGCGCTGTCGACCATCTATCATGAGGTCTACTCGCTGTTTGCGGCGGAGGCTTCGCTCTACCCGGCTGGTACGAGCGTGGCGAACGGCGCATCGACGGTGGACGGACGGCTGAACGCACTGGAGGGTGGACGGCGCCCGAGCCTCTTTGTGGAGTCGGGGCGGCACGGTGTCTGCCTGCCGAATGCCGGGGTGTCTGCGTCGGCCTGCTCGCCTGCATCGGGCGCAACGGCGCCCTTCAGCACGGGGACGACCGGTGTGATTGCACGCGCGGGCGCCACCGGTCAGCGGCTGGGCGACGGGCCGCCGACGGCGCTCACCTATGCGCTGGTACCTGCTGTGGAGGCGCTCTGGGCGCGTCGGGCCTCCATTGCGTCAGACGGTCTCTTTGGCGGCCGAGACAGCTACGTGGCGCCCCTTGCTGGCGGGACGACGCGGCCGGGCGATGGGACGAGCGTTCCGACGGCGCTCTCGAGTGCCAACGCGGGCGGTAGCTTCGGCGACATGCCCTTTATCCTGTCGCACACACGCGAACTGTCGGAGTCGGGGCAGTGGGTGCTCGACCCGGCGCTGGTCTTTTCGACGGAGCTGACGCTCGCGCCGACCATCGACACGAACCTCTGCTTCGAACCCTTCTTCGGCTTCGACGTGCGGGGCATCGACGGTAGCTGCAGCCCGCCGAACTGAGTCAGCGGCAGGCGTGTGCCGGTGCGAGGTCGGAGCGGAGCCCCGAGCCCTCGCTGCCCGAGCCTTCAAAGGGGAGCAGTACAGAGGCGGGCGCCAGGCGCGACGGTCCGGGCGTCTCACCGACCCGCTCCGGCGGCCGCTCCCAGCCGGCGGGGATGCAGCCGGGCGCCACGAGCGGCTCTGCCCGCTTAACCAGCGGGGCGGCGCTGCCGCAGGCGCAGCAGAGGGGCAGGAGCGCGGCGACAAGGTAGAGGCGCATCAGCTCTCCTCTGCCAACTTTGCGAGGCGGGAGCGCTCGATGAGCCAGACCACGCCTGCGGAGAGGAAGTAGAGGACGACGAGCGGTCCCGCGATGAGGAGCTGCGTGAAGATGTCGGGCGAGGGGAAGAGTGCGCCAATGATGAAGGCGCCGACCACCGCGTACCGCCAGTGTTTGATGAGCGCAGCGAACTTCACCAGGCCGATCATGGCCAGGAAGGAGATGAAGACGGGGGTTTCGAAGACCAGCCCCATGAGCAGCATCGAGGCGGCGGCGAAGGAGAAGTACTCCTCCATCATGATCATCGGAACGAGGTTCTTCGCAGCGACGCCGAGCAGCATCTCCACCGCGGTGGTGAGGAGCACGTAGCGGGCGAAGAGGAGGCCGGCGCCGAAGCAGAGGATCGTGGAGAGGATGAAGGGCAGGACGAGCTGCCGCTCCCGCTTGTAGAGGCCGGGCGCAATGAAGAGCCACGCTTGGAAGAGGAGCCAGGGGACGGAGGCCAGGCCGCCGACGATCAGGGCAACCTTGAAGTAGACGACGAAGGCCTCGGCGAGGCCGCGGTAGGCGAGCGTGCCGGCGTTGGGGAGTTTGCGGGCGACCGTGGCGTCGACGTAGGGCTGCATGATCCAGGCGAAGAGCTGCTCGTGGAAGAACCAGGCGACGCCGACGCAGAGTGCAGCCCCGATGAGCCCATGCTTGAGCCGCTTTTGCAGTTCGAGGAGGTGCTCGAGCAGCGAGCTCTGGATCGAGCGGGCGGGTTCGGCGGTCATGCCTCACCTTCCGTGTTGGAGCCGCCCGCGGGGCTGAAGGCGACAGTTCCTTGCGGGGCGGGGCGAGGCGCGAGCGGGTCGGGCGCCTGGAGCGGAGCGGGCAGATGGGCTGGCGGATGCGCCGGCTCGACCGGGTGGGCCGGAGCGGGCGGATGGGCTGGCGGATGCGCCGGCTCGACCGGATGCGCGGGCTCGGGCAGATGGGCCGGCTCGGATGTGCTCTCCGGAGCGATGCTGCCGGCAGCTTCGGACTGGGTTCGAGCCCGCTTGATGGCGTCGATGGTGGCGATGTCGTTGCTCCGCTCCGCCTTGCTGGCAGCCGCGCCCTTGCCGCCCGACTCGGAGAGGACCTCTGCGCGGATCTGCTTCTTCAGCTCCTCAATCTGCGGAGAGCTGAGCATGTCGGACTTGAGCTTGGTGACCTCGCCCGAGAGCTCCTTCACCTGGCGCATGACACCGCCGAAGAAGCGGAGAATCTCGGGAATCTTCTCGGGGCCCAGCACGAGCAGCGCGATCACCAGGATGACCACGAATTCAAAGCCGCTGATTCCACACATGTGCCAAGCTCCACTGCGCCGCGCTCGGCGCCTCTTCTAGCAGAGAAATCCTAGAAGTCGCGCTCTATACTCCGTATTCCGTCGAGCAGGCGACCGGCCTCGCTCTCCCGCAGGCGGCGGGGTTCGGTGCCGGCGCGGAAGGGCATGGAGCGCCCGTCGTCGCTCGTCTGGCCACTCCACGGGTCGATGCTCACATGCAGAAGCCCCGGTGGTTCGGGTGGCAAGAGCCTCTCGGGCGTGGCATCACCGCGGACGGAGGCGAGCCAGATGGGGAGCGCGACTGTTCCGCCCCGTTCGCCCTGCCCGAGCGGCCTGTCGTTCTTGTCGCTGCCGACCCAGACGACCGCGACCTCATCGGTGGTGAAGCCGGCGAACCAGGCGTCGTAGAGCGAGCTGGTGCCGGTCTTTCCCGCAGCGGCAATGCGGGCTGTGGCGATGGCGTGGGCTGTGCCCGCCTCGACGACTTCGCGGAGCGCAGAGGCGGTCTGGAAGATGGCGACGGGCTCGCCGACGGGCGTTGCGGAGGTTCCTGCTGCAACGTCGCGGATACGCTGTTCGAGCGGCAGCCAGAGCGCGGAGCGTGGCGATGGCGGCGGTAGGAGCAGCCCGCCGCGGGCGAAGGCTCCGTAGACACCGGCGAGCTCGGCGGGGGTGAGGCAGCTGCCGCCCAGCGGGAGGCTCTCGACCGCGGCCATCGGGGAGGCGATGCCAAAGCGGGCTGCCTGGCGGGCGATGCGGGGGAGGCCGAGCTGCCGGCCGAGCGCGACGAAGGGGAGATTGCGGGAGGCGGCGAGGGCCTTCCAGAGTGTGACGGCGCCGCCGAACTGACCGTCGGCGTTGCGGGGCGACCAGACCTCGTCGGCGCCGAGTTCGAAGGCGGCCGGGCCGTCGCTCAAGAGGGAGGCTGGCGTGAGCCCGCTCTCCATGGCGAGTTCGAAGACGAGCGGCTTGAAGGTGGAGCCTGGCTGCCTGCAGGCCTGGCGTGTGCGGTCGAAGGCCTCTGTCTTCGGTGAGACGGAGCCGACCTGCGCCAGCGGGACGGCTGTGGCACGGTCGAGGACCAGCACGGCGCCCTCGGCCGTCGGTGGAGCGAAGAGTTGCCCCGTGCTGTCGAGCGCAACCGCTGTTCCTGCTGGCGCGTTGGGCAGCGCCTCTTCGATGGGGTTCGAGTCGTCTGCGCCCCGCCAGGTGCGTTTGCCGGATGCATCGACCTCAAGGCGGGCGAAGTGGAGGCCGCCGGGCTGCTGCCGCGCGCGGCTGTCGAACTCGGCCCCGCGGCCCGGCGCAACGATGCCGATGGTGGCGCCGCGCTGGCGGACAGCGAGGGCCGTGACGCCTGTCTGCAGCGCAGCGAGCGCCTGCTGCTGTCGCGCTGCGCTGTGGCTGAGGACCAGGTCGCCGCCGGCGCCCTGCGCAGCGGAAGCGCGTGCCACCTGGAGCAGTCCGCCGTCGCCCCATGGTGCCGCATGGTCGCAGAGCGCGAGCGGCTCAGCGAGCGCAGCAGTGACCTCCGTGGCGCTCGCGAACCCCAACTCTTGGAGGCGTCGGAGCAGCCGGTTGCGCCGCTCGAGCGCCGCGGTGGCATGGTCGGTGGGCGCAAAGCGGGAGGGCGCGGGGATGATCGCTGCCAGCGTTGCGGCCTCTGCGAGGGTGAGCTGGCTGGGCTGCTTGCAGAAGTAGATCTCGGCAGCCGCCGGAGCACCTGTCGCACCCGCACCAAGGTAGACCCGGTTGAGGTAGGCCTCGAGGATGGCCGCCTTGCTGAGCGTGTGTTCGGCGCGTCGGGCGACGACGAGTTCGCGGAGCTTTCGGGCGATGGTCCGCTCGGAGCCTACCTGCTGCTTGGCGAGCTGCTGGGTGAGCGTGCTGCCGCCCTCGCGCGGGCCGTCGTGGCGGAGGTTGGCAATGGCTGCACGCAGCACGCCGACGGGGTCGATGCCACCGTGGAGGAAGAAGCGGCTGTCTTCTGCGCCGACGACCGTCAGCGGCAGCAGGCTGCCCATCTGTGAGAGCGGGAGCCAGGGTCGAGCGCCGCGGAGCGGGCTGCCAAGCTCCATGCCCTCGACGGAGGCGAAGCGGGGCGGGATGGGTTCGCGCGTTGCCTGCAGGTCGAGCTGCCGCTGCTCCTTGGCGACCTCACGGCCGTAGGCAGCGAGCGCGACGAGCAGCGCGAGTGCGGAGCACCAGCAGCCGACCGCCAAAACGGCGAGCGCCCCTCGCAGCAGGCGAGAGGCGCGGCGGGCCATCCGGCTGTTTGCCTCCGCCAAGCCTAGAAGCCGAGCGAGGCGCCGACCGAGAAGGAGTACTCATCGTTCGGCTGGTACTCGCCCTTGTCGTCGAGCTGCCAGCGGCGGTTTCCCTGCGCCGTGAGGTAGAGGAAGGAATTCAGCGGCACCTTGGCCTCGGCCACAACGAGGGCATCTTTGAGGTCGCCGATTTCGGAGAGTTCGCTGAGGCCGGAGCGGGCGTAGTAGACACCAATCTGGGCGGCATCGCCGGCGTTGATGGTGGCGCGGGAGACGAACTCGCCCGTGGCCTGGTCATCTGCGCTGGTGGCATACTGGGCCTGCACCCGGACGATGCCCATCACGTCGGCGTTGACCTCCGTGAGGTAGCCGTCGCTGGCCTTCGTGTCGGACTTGGCGAGCCATTCGCGCTTCGGATACTTCTGCGCTGTCTCGAGGCCGAGGTCGTTGGTGACCGGGAGGTAGGAGGAGCGCTCCACGCCATAGACGGGACCGAAGTAGCCGGGCAGATAGTTCTCACCGAGGACGCGGTACTCCGCCCGGCCGCCGATAGAGATGTTGGCGGGCGCCTGCCAGCCGAAGAAGACACCGGTGTGCAGGCCTGTGCCTGCGCCACTGATCTTGATGAGGTCGGTGTAGGGGGTGAGGACGAAGTCGCCGGGAGGGAGCAGCGGTAGCTCCGCATCAATGCCCATCACGGTGGCGGCCGACTCGGTCTCTACGATGAGGTCGCCGTTCTCGTCTTGGACATACTTGCCGGTGGAGATGGGATTCCCCTGCGCATCGAACTCGGGATTGCCGGCTTCATTCAATCTCGGCTCCAGCTTCAGCTCCTTCGGCGCGTGGGTGTCGGTGATAACCGATGTGCCAACGGCCAGGCGGTCGAAGAAGGAGGGGCCACCCGTGAAGAAGAGGGGGCGCACATAGACGCGGCCGCCCATGACAGATGGGTCGACGACATCGCCGACCATCAGCTCCACGCCGCCCATCTTGGTATTGATCTCGCCGCCAACACCCCAGGAGAAGTGGTCGAGGTCGAGCGAGTTGTTGTAGCCCGACATGATGGTGCTGTGGCCGACCGACCAGTCGACGAGCTCACCGACGCGGAGCCGGACGGCGCCGTAGCGCTGCCCGATTTCGGCCCACCGAACGGTGCGGAGGATTTCGCCCGGCTCATCCCACTCGTCGTTCCGGAAGAAATCGCCCTCGCCCGTGAGCCGGAAGGAGAGAGGCACGTAGAAGCCCACTTTGAGCGGCGCGCTGGGCTCGGCGTCGAACCAGCTGGCAGGCAGCGGGAGCGGGAGCGCCGGGGTCGCGACGGCGCCGCCGAGGTTCAGCCGGACGAAGTAGTCGTCGCCAAGTTTGGCAGGTCCGATGCCTGCGTCGAGAGCGTTCTGCGCGGATGCGGAAGCGGGGAGGACCAGCAGGGCGAGCAGGCTCACGCCGGTGCCGATGAGGAGACGCTTCGCGGAGAGACTGCGGTTCGACATGTGACCTCGTTAGAGCGGCTTGGTCGGCGCGACGCGACCGATGGAGAAGTGGGTGAAGCCCTGCGCCCGCATGAAGGCCGGGTCGTAGAGGTTGCGTCCATCAAAGATGATGGGCTGCTTCAACAGTTCCTTGATACGATCAAAGTCGGGATTGCGGAACTCTTTCCATTCGGTGACAACGATGAGGGCGTCGGAGCCGTCGAGGACCTCATACTCGTCCTTCACGTAGTCGATGGTGTCGCCGAAGCAGGCGTGAGCGGTCTCGAAGGCGGCGCGGTCTGTTGCGCGGACCTTGGCGCCCCGGGCCAGCAGGTTGTTGATGATGGTGATGGAGGGCGCCTCGCGCATGTCGTCCGTCTCGGGCTTGAAGGCGAGCCCCCATACGCCGAAGGTGCGTCCGGTGAGGTCCTCTCCGAACTGCTCGACGACCCGATCGACGATGCGGAGCTTCTGCTCCTCGTTGACCTCCATGACGGCCTCGAGGATGCGCATGCGCTGGTTCTTGAGGCGGGCGGTATGGATGATGGCGCGCACATCTTTGGGGAAGCAGGAGCCTCCGAAGCCGACGCCCGGGTAGAGGAACTTGTTGCCGATGCGGGCATCGCTGCCGATGCCGTGGCGGACCATCTCGGCGTCGGCGCCAGTCTCTTCGCAGAGCCGGGCGATCTCGTTCATGAAGCTGATGCGGGTGGCCAGCATGGCGTTGGCGGCATACTTGGTCATCTCCGCGGAGCGTGCATCCATGAAGATGATGCGGTTGCTGGCGCGCTGAAACGGGGCATAGAGTTGCGCCATCAGCTCTTTGGCGCGTGCATCGTCGGTGCCGATGACGACGCGGTCGGGGCGGAGGAAGTCGCTGACGGCGACGCCCTCTTTGAGGAACTCCGGGTTGGAGACAACGGCGAACTCGGCCTTGGTGCGACCGGCGATGATGCGGGTGACCAGGTCGGCGGTGCCGACGGGGACGGTGGACTTGTCGACGATGACCTTGAAGTCGGTGAGGTTGTCACCGATGGTCTCGGCGACGGCCTGCACATACTTGAGGTCGGCGGCGCCCTCGTCGGTCATCGGGGTGCCGACAGCGATGAAGATGACCTTGCTCTGGCGGATTGCGGCAGCGACATCGGTGGTGAAGGAGAGCCGGCGCTCGGCCTGGTTGCGGATGACGATGTCGTCGAGGCCGGGCTCGTAGATGGGGAGCTCATTGCGCTTGAGCATCTCGATTTTGCGGGCGTCGATATCGGCGCAGACGACCGTGTTGCCGACATCGGCAAAGCAGGCGCCAGCAACCAGACCCACATATCCCGAACCGACCACACAAATCTTCATCTGACTCTCCAAACGTTGTTCGAACGACGCCTTTGGCATCAGCCGCTGCGCGGCGCTTACCGAGGGCTGCTACCTCTCGCAAGAAGCATGCTTGCGCCGGCGCCAGCGAGTGTCGCGATGACATGGCCGGTCCATGTGGGCGCGGTTGCTCCGAGCGCGAGGAGGCCGCTGACTGCAAGCAGGTCGAAGGCGGCGAGCGGCGCAGCAACCTGAACAAAGCTGCGGCCAAGCAACGCGTGGACAAGCGCCGAGCCGCCCGCGACGGGAGCACCGAAGAAGAGCGAGGCTGCGACCATGCCGGCCCCCGAGCCGGCGAGCCCGGCGAGCGCGGTCCCGGCAGCGGAGCCGCGGCGCAGGTGGCGCCAGAGCACGGCGATGGCGAAGAGGTTGAGCAGGGCGTGGGTCGGCGAGAGGTGGAGCCAGGGCGCCGTCGTGAAGCAGGCCAGCAGGCCGCCGGACAGGCTGCCCGCGTTGCAGGCGTGAGCGGCAGACCAGGCCGGGTCGAACCCATGTTGCGCAGAGAGCCAGAGCCCGAGCAGGATGAGGGCTGAGGCCGACGCGAGGAGCCCGTCCACCGCGCCGAAGCCGCGCTGCTCGCTCACCAGCGGGCCATGGCGTGCAGGAGCTGCGGACGCCCTTCTCCGACCTGTGCAACGCCGCCGCCTGCGACGAGGCGGGCGAGCATGGCGGAGGCCTCCGCAGCAGCCTGGAGCGGGGGCCTGCCCCGCGCGATGCCACAGGCCAGTGCCGTGGCCAGGAAGCAGCCCGTGCCATGGAGGTCGAGCGACCAGCGCGGGTGTGCGGGGAGCATTGTGACTGCGCCGTCAGCGACCCAGGCGTCTTGCCCGGGGCAGTCTGTGTGACCCGACTTCATGAGGACCGCCGCGCCCGTCTCGCGATGGAGGCTCAGCGCAAGTTCGACAGCCTCAGCGTGGGTACGGGGGCTTACTGCCGCGGAGAGCTTTGCCAGTTCGGCTGCGTTCGGTGTGAGGATGGTTTGCGGCGTCGCGAGCGCACGCAGAAGTGGGAGCATCGCCTCAGGGGCGAGCGGCGCGCCGTGCGCCGTTCCGCCGCGGAGCACAGGATCGAGCACAAGCCTGCGCGCAGGATCGCTTCGGAGCCAGGGGAGGATGGTGCCGATCATCCATTCCGCGGCCTCTGTGGAGCCGATCACGCCGACTTTCACGACGGCTGGGCGGCCGTCTTCCAGCGCGGCGCGGAAGGATCCCGCAACGTGCTCCAGCGCGATGGGCCAGAGCCTCCGCACGCCGTGCGAGTCCTGCTCGACGAGGGCGAGCGCAACGGGCAGGGGCGCCAACCCCAGCACCGAGGCCAAGGTGGCGTCGGCAGTAATCCCGGCGCCGCCGAGCGGATCGAGCCCTCCGGCGATGAGGAGCGAAGGGCGTTTCTGCACCTGCGCCCGAGCCGTTACGAGCCGACCACCTTGAGCGACTTGATCAGGTCCGACTGGAGTTCAACAAGCGCATCGAGCCGCTTCATGATGTCGGTCAGGCGACCCGCGTACCGCTTGGCGGCGGAGTCGGCGCTGGCCTCGGTTGTAAGTTCGGCCGGGTCGATGGTGAGCAGGTTGTAGACGGGGATCGCAACCTTGCTGCCGTTGGAGAGGGTGACCTCGTAGGTCGGCGGTCCGCCAGCGGCGGCCGGCGCCTCCTTGAGCTGCTCGAAGGTAACCTTGGTGGCCTTCTTCGGAGCGAAGCCGGCGGCGGGGTTCTTCTCGAGGGCGGCATAGTTGCCCATCTGGCCGTCGATGTCGAACAGGATACCAAACTGGCGGAGGGCGCCCTGCTTCTTCTCCAGGTCGGACTTGTCACGCTCGGTCGCAACGACATGGGCGTCCACCAGCTCGGCCAGGATGGAGGAGGCGGCCGAGAAGGTGATAAGCTTGCGGGCAAGCGTGCCATCATAGGCGAGCAGGGTCTGCGCGCCGGTGAGGGTTGCAGGCTCTACGACCGGCTTCTGGGCACCGTAGGCCGCGGTGATGGCGGCCTGAATCTCGGGCTTGTAGCCCATGGGGACGGTGAGGGTAACGAGCGCCGTCTTGAGGGTGCGGAGGGGGGTGGCAGTCTTCTCCACGGCATCGAGGACCGAGGCGGCCGAGGTACGGCGCGACTGCATGAGTTCGCGGCCGGCCGAGACCTGACTGAAACCCCAGCCGAAGCCGACGCCAACGAGCACACAGAATGCGACGCCGATGATGACTGTGGTGTTGGCTGTGCGCGGGGCCACAATGGGGTCGTCCTGCAGGGTCGGGCGAGCGAAGGGAGCGGGCGCTGCCGCAGACAGAGCCGGCGCTGCAGCGGGCGCCGAGGCGGTCTCGGTTGCGCCGCTGTCCGTGGTCGAATCGGGTGCCGAGACGGCCTCCGAGCCGCCGGTCACGCCGAGCTTTGCCTTCAAATCATCCAAGTCACCGCTGCCACGACGGGTTGCCACAATCGACTCCTGGGTTCCACGCTCAAAGCAGCACACGCGGCCGCTCCACCTCCTAGGTTACGAGAGCGGGCCGCAGACCGTCAAGCGTTTGGCCTCCGTTGCTTCACTATTGCCGCCCTGCCCGCCTGTGGGCTAACCCCACTGCTACTGTTTTGAGATGGCCTGTTGCTTCAGGAACCCGCATGTCACTGTCGCCCCTGCGAATGCTCCAACGCGGTCTGCTCGCCGCTACGCTCCTGCTGGCTGCTTCTGCGCTCCTTGCCGCCTGCTCGGAGGAGAAGTCTGACGCGGCCTCATTCGGCGTAACCATCGTGGAGCCCACTGCAGATGCCGTGCTCTTCCCGTCGCGGCCCATCCGCTTTGCGGCGGAGCTGACCAACGCGCCGGCCGGGTTGCTGGCCGAGAGCGTGCGCTACGACTGGCGCTTCGGCGATGGCCAAGAACTCATCGGAGCCGGACCGACCGCAGAGCACGCCTTCATTGGCTCCGGCACCTACACGGTCTCGGTCGCGGCGCGGGAGGTCGCGGGCGACAAGACCGTCGGCGTCACGCGCGCCTCAATCACGCTCCGCCTCGCCGAACCGGCAGACCTGGTTGCGCTCGGGCCCTCACTCCAGCTGACCAACGGCACGGTCACCAGCACCGATACGCTCCGCTGCTCCTACGATGTGCAGAACCTCGCATCGCAGACCCTGTTGCCATTCAAGAGTGCCGTCTTTGCCATCCTGGAACAGGGGACGGCAACCACGCTGCCCACCTCCGCTGCCGATCTTGCGGCACGGGTTACGGCCGGCACGGCCTTCCTGATCGCAGAGCAGGAGGTGCAGCCGCTAAGCGCAGCGCCGGCCCGCCAGCAGCAGGACTTTGAGGCTGCCCGCATGCCCGATACCGCTCCGAGCGGCATCTACCGCGCACTGGCGGCCGTCGACAGCAGCGACGACATCGGCGAGCTCGACGAGGGAAACAACTATGCCTTCGCCGATCGCTCCTTCGCCTACTCCAACACCAGCTCAACGGGTGCCAACCTCCGCGTCCGCGATGTGACTGTCCGGCCGCCCCGCGCCAACACGCTCAGCAACATCATCGTCGACGCGGTGCTCTACAACCTTGGTACCACCCCGGCGATCCTCTTCACCTTTGATGTCTGGCTCAGCCGCGACCCCATCTGGGACGAGACCGACCGGCTCCTGGGAGAGGGAGATGTTGCCTCCGTCCTGGCCAGCGGGACCTACGAGGTGCGGGGCTTCTCGGTCGCCGTGAACCCGCCCGTCACAGAGCTCGGTAACTACTATGTCATCGTCCGCGCCGACAACGGCTCCATCATCGACGAGGTCATCGAGAGCGACAACACTGCCGCAAGCGGCGCGATCGTTGTTACCGACGAAGAGCTGCCCGGCGCCGATATCACCGTGAACAACCTCGTGGTCGCGCCGACCAACACCTTCCTTGATGGCACCGTCGACATCAGCGCGACCGTCTCCAACGTGGGAACAGGCGACATCACCAACCAGTTCCTCTGCCGTACCTTCCTCTCCTCCGACGACCAGCTCGACCCGCGCACCGATTCCGTGCTCGAGTCCTTCACGGTGCAGCCGCTTGCTGCCGGCGCCTCGGTTGACCTCCTCCGCGAGGCCATCATCCCCGGCTTCTTCGAGGCAGGCTCCTACTTCGCCTTCCTCTACTGCGACCCGAATCTCTCCATCGCCGAGTCAGACGACGGCAACAACACGGCCCGTACCGAGGGGCAGATTGTGGTGGCCGGTGAGTCGAGCGTCGACCTCCGCATCAACAGCCTCACCCTCTCCTCCGAGTCGGTGGACAACGAGGGCGAACTGACGGTCTCGCTCGAGGTCTGCAACGACGGCTCCAACGGCAGCACGCCCACGAAGCTTCGCATCTTCCTGAGCCCCGACAATCTGCCGGATCCGGACGACATCCTCTTCGCGGAGCTCCGCCTTGCCCCCATCGAGCCCGCGAGCTGCGCGACGCTGGAGGCCGTGGCGCCTGCCATCTGCGCCACCTTCGTCAGCGACTACCGAGTACTCGCCGTCGCCGATCCGACCGGCTCGGTCGTGGAGGTCAACGAGACCAACAACCTCTTTGTCTATGACCGAGCCCTCCAGATCTCCGGCGCCGTCTGCGCCTGCACCGAAGACCCCTACGAGCCCAACGAGTCGCCCGTGCGCCCCTTCTTCCTCGACCCCGCGCAGGGCACCTACGCCGAGCTGACGATGTGCTTCTCTGCCATCGAGTGGTACGCCGTGCCGCTCTTCCGCGGCGAGTCGCTGCGCATCCAGGCGCTCTTCGACAACGCCCGCGGCAACCTCGACATGGTGCTCTACGGCCCCGACCGCGCCACCATCCTCGACCGCTCCGAGAGCAACGGCGACATCGAGGAGGTCTCCTATCTCTCGGCGGCGCAGCGAGGCGACTACCTCCTCAAGGTCGCCGGCCGCAGCCCCGAAGACCGCAACGTCTACAGCCTGCAGCTCTCGGTCACCTCGGCGCTGCCCGGGACCGACCTCGCCAT
Source organism: uncultured delta proteobacterium (assembly GCA_903873545.1). Taxonomy (GTDB): domain Bacteria; phylum Myxococcota_A; class Bradymonadia; order REDH01; family REDH01; genus CAIWGR01. Next base: position 10,947 of record CAIQPA010000579.1, on the reverse strand, counting down.
CCTCAATGTTGCGACGAGCAACGAGCGGCCGCTGCTGGGCGAGACGGTCGAGGTCACCTTCGACGCCGTCAATCTCGGCATCGATGACGCCCCAGCCTCCACCGCCCGGCTCTACCTCTCGAGCGACGCCACCATCGACCCCGTGAGTGACCTCCGCGTGGGCGAAGTCGTTGTGCCCGCCTTCTCCGAGCGGACCCAGGTGACGCTCCCCATCACCCTGCCCGACAGCAGCGGCGGCGGCGACTTCTACCTCGGCGTGATCGGCGACGCCCGCAACGAGATCATCGGTGAGCTCGACGAGGGCAACAACACCGGCGTGTCGCCGCTCTTCACCATCGACGCCACCTGCTTCGACACCCTGGAGCCCAACAACACCGCCGCCGCGGCGCATGCCGTGGACCTGAGCGGCGCAGCTGAGGTCACGCTCGACGGGCTGCTCGCCTGCTCCGACAACCGCGACTTCTACCGCTTCTGCGTCGCTGACGGCGACTACCTCAACGTGACCGCGGCCTTCGATGGCGGCGTCGGCGACATCGACCTCCGGCTCCTGCAGGGCGATGGCGCAGAGGTAGACCGGAGCGAGTCGGTGAGCGGGAGCGAGACGGTCGGCGTCGACTTCGTAACGGGCGACCAGTGCTACACGCTCGACCTCTATGTGGCCGGCCGCGACCGGCAGGTGCCCTACCAGCTTTCGGTCGCCCGTGGCCGCGCCCCGATCGAACTGCAATGCGTGAACGACGCCGAACCCAACAACACCTTCGCCTCCGCGGCCCTGCTCCGCGACTGGCTCGACGCCGACCTCTCCATCTGCCCGGAGAACGACGACGACTACTTCCGCGTCGGCCCGCTCGCACAGGGCACCCGCCTCACCTTCTCGCTCAGCGCAGCCGCGACCGATAGCGCCGTGCCTGCCGACCTGCGGCTCTCGCTCTGGCAGGATGCCTCGACCTTCATCAGCAACACCGTCACCGCCACCGAGCGGCTGAGCTACACGGTCGCGGTGCCCAACCAGCTCATCTACGCCCGCGTCCGCTCGCTCGGCGCCTCGGCACGCAACCAGCGCTACCGCATCGCCGTCGAGGGGCTGGTCGGCACCGACCTCATCGCCAACGGCTTCGCGGTTACCCCGGGCATCGCCACCGGCGGCCAGTTGCTCAGCTACGAGTTCGAGCTCGCCAACGCGCTCAACGCCTCGGCCGCGCCCTTCACCTATGCGCTCTATCTTTCGACGGATACCGCGCTCGATGCAGGCGATCGCCTCCTGCGCGAGGTCTCGGTCCCGGGACTCGCTGGCCTGAACTCGGTGCTCGAGGGTCGCAAGGTGCGCATCCCGACCGACCTTCCAGCCGCGGGCCGCTACTACCTCATCCTCAAGCTCGACAGTGACGAGGTCGTGCCCGAGCTCTCCGAGCGGAACAACCTCTACCTGGAGCCGATTGAGATTCTCGCGGCCTGCCTGGCCGACCTCGCCGAGCCCAACGACTTTGTCTTCGACGCGCCGCTGGCGGCCGACTTCTCGGGGGTTCCGCTCTCCATCTGCCCCGGCGATCAGGACTGGTTCGAACTGCGCGTCGTGGGCAACCGTGCCGTCTCGGTGCAGATCGCCTTCTCGCACGCTGCGGCCGACCTCGACCTCTACATGTTCGACGAAGATGGGGTGCTGGTCGCCTCCAGCGACACGCTCGCCGATCTGGAGGGGATCAACTACCTGCCGTCCTCGGGCGGCACACGCTTTGTGCAGGTGGTGGCCTTCGACAGCAGCGCCGCCGGCAGTTATGTCATGACCGTCGAGTAGTCGGTTCCACGGCCGTATCCTCTCTCGTCCCGCCCGCCGCGAACCCCCGTCTGCTCGATGTCCCAATCGCTTTCACGCATCGTCCAGCTCTCCGACATCCATGTCTGGGAGCCCTCGGGACTGCATCCTTTTGACCTCATCGGAAAGCGGGGGGCCGGCTTTGCGAACTATCGCCTCCGGCGCCGCGGGGAGTACTCCATCGCGGTGTTGCGCGCCGCCATCGCCAAGGCGGTGGAGACGAAACCGGATGTGGTGCTGGTGAGCGGCGACCTGAGCAATCTGGGGCTGCGCTCTGAGTTGGAGCAGGCGCGACGGGAGCTGCAGCCCGTGGTCGATGCGAAGCTCCGGCTCGCCATCATCCCCGGCAACCACGACGCCTACCTCAAGTCGTCGCTGGCCGGTCAGTTCGAAGAGGTGCTGCGCGACGGCCAGAAGGCCGATGACCGCGAAGCCTCGCCCTACCCCTTCCTCATGCGGCTGCCGACCGCCGACCTGCTCTGCCTCACCTCGGCCGTCGCGACCGCGCCGCTCATGGCCTACGGGCGCGTGGGCGCCTCACAGTTCGCCCGCGCAGAGGCCATCATGAGTCGGCGTGACCGCAGCCGTCCGCTCGCGCTGACGGTGCATCACCCTGTCACGCCAACCCCGGGGAAGCGGAACGAGTATCACCGCGAGCTCCGTGACGCCGCCGCGCTCCGCAGCTTTGCGGCCCGCCACGGTGCGGTCCTGCTGGCGCACGGCCACAACCACCTCTCTCACGTGGTTCGGCTTGCCGGCGGCTGCGTTGTGTCGGGCATCTCGTCGAGCACCACACGGCGCGACGACCACGACCACCGGCGCGGCGAGATTGTTCAGTATCACCTGGGCGCTGACGGGCTGGTGCGGCTCGAACGGTCGCGCTGGAACGAGGCGGCGGGAGCCTTCAGCGACTGGGCAGCGGTCGACCTATCGAGCCTGCAGGCGGGCTAGGGGCTCCGACGGATGGCCGCGGCGAAGAAGCCGTCGGTCCCGTGGTGCTGCGGCCAGAAGCGGAGTGCGCCGGATGGGGTCGCGTTGGGGGCACCCTGCGGCAGCAGCGGCTCGAGGCGGGCATCGGGGGTTGCAGCAACAAAGGCATCCACCTGCGCCTCGTTTTCGTCTGCGAGGACGGAGCAGGTGGCGTAGATGAGCAGGCCGCCGGGCGCGGTCTTCTGCCAGGCGGAGCGGAGCACCTCGCGCTGCGCGGTAACGGCGTCGCCGAGCGCGGCGGCGGCGTCGCGGAGGCGGAGTTCGGGGTGGCGACGCAGCGTGCCGACACCGGTGCAGGGGGCGTCGGCGAGCACGAGTTCGAAGGGTGGCGTGTCGCGGAGCCCCTGTGCAGCGATCTCGGGTCGCACGGCGAGGCGACGGGCACCGGCGCGGCCAGCGCGGGCCGGCAGTTCGGAGAGCCGGCCAACAGAGAGGTCGGTCGCAACGATGTGGAGGTCCGGGCGGGCCGCAGCCAGGGCCAGGCTCTTGCCACCGCGGCCGGCACAGAGGTCGAGCAGGCGGGCCTCCGGCGGCGCAAGCGCGCCGATGGCGTCGGCGAGCGCCTGCGAGGAGGCATCCTGCACTTCGAGCCAGCCCTTGTTGAAGCCCTCGGTATCAAAGAGGTGGCGCTGGCCCGTGAGGTCGAAGGCGGCCGCCGACCAGCGGTTGGGCGTGGCTCGGAGGCCATCCCGCTCGAGCGAAGCGATCGCGCGGGCCTGCGCCTCCGAACCTGGCTGCAGCCGAACGGTCAGCGGCGGCTCCAGCATCGATGCGCCGAAGAAGGCCTCCCGCTCGCTCTCCTGCACCTGCTCCCAGAGAGCCGCTGCAACACCGTACCGCAGATGGTCGGGCAGCGGCGCAGCCAGCCAAGCTGCTGCGCGCTCCGATGTGAAAGAGGCCCGCTGCTCCAGGAAGAGGAAGGGCACCTCGTAGGGCATTCTCCGCAGCGCGATGTCGAGGCGCGCAGCGCGCAGCACGGCCCGCTCCGCAATCTGCGCGCCGCTCTGCGCAGCAACGAGCCAGTGGCGGAGTGCGGCGCGGGTCCAGAGACGGGCCCAGTAGGCGTCCGCCTGCGCGACTCCGCCCGACTGGCGGAGCAGGCGCGACATCGTCGGCGCCGCCTCATCCGGCGCCGCGCCGATCGCACGGGTGAGCCGAAGCACAAACTCCGCCAGTCCACGGCCATCGAGGGGCAGCTGCTGCCCAGAATTCTCCGCTCTGCGGGGCCCTGCAGGGGGCCGATGGTTGGGTCTTGCGCTCATCTTTCGCTCCCTCGCAGGCTGGCCGTCCTCGGCGCCCCGCTTGTGACCCGCACTTGCCGATGTTAGAGCCGCGGCGCAATCCCCATCTCCGCATGGGGCGGTGAAGGAGCAGCGATGGGCAGCGAGATTCGGAGCGTCGGCGTGGTCGGCGGTGGGCAGATGGGGACGGGGATCGCGCAGGTCGCGGCCCAGTCCGGCTTTACGGTCATCCTCGTCGACAGGTCCACGGCAACGCTCGAGCGTTCGCAGAGCACCATGAAGCGGTCACTCGCACGCCTCGTAACCAAAGGTACGCTCACCGAAGCAACCGCTGGCGAGACCCTTGCCCGCCTGACCTGTCAGACCAGCCTCGACAGCCTCGCCGACTGCGACCTCATCATCGAAGCAGTGCCCGAGACCTTCGAAATCAAGGCTGCGGTCTTCACCGAACTGAGCCGCATCGCCAAGCCGGCCGCCATCCTCGCCAGCAACACCTCCTCCATCTCCATCACCCGCATCGCGGCAGAGACGAACCGGCCTGCGCAGGTCATCGGCCTGCATTTTATGAACCCCGTTCCCATGATGAAGCTGGTCGAGGTGATTCGCGGCATTGCTACGACCGATGAGACCACCCACGCGGTGAAGGGCTTCGCGGCTGCGCTCGACAAGACAACCATCGAGTCCTCCGATCTGCCCGGCTTCGTCGTCAACCGCATCCTCGTACCCATGATCAACGAGGCCTGCTTCGCCCTCATGGAGGGCACCGCCTCCGTCGAAGACATCGACACGGCCATGAAGCTGGGCGCGAACCATCCGATGGGTCCCTTCGCCCTCGCCGACCTCATCGGCCTCGACGTCTGTCTGGCCATCATGGAGACGCTGCAGGCCGGCTTCGGCGACCCCAAGTACCGCCCCTGTCCGCTCCTCCGCACCTACGTCTCGGCCGGCTGGCTGGGCCGGAAGACGGGCCGCGGCTTTCACATCTACCAACCCTAAACCTCATCGAGCATCGCATGTCCTTCTCCGCCTTCGAGAACCTCCAGATCTCTGTAACCGACCGCGTCGCCACGCTGACCGTGAGCCGTCTCAAGGCGCTCAACGCCCTCAACGAGCCCACGCTGCATGAACTGCATGCTGCAATCGCAGAGGTCGCTGCGGCCGCTGCGGCAGGCACCATCGGCGGCCTCATCATCACCGGCGAGGGCGAGAAGGCCTTCGTGGCCGGCGCCGACATCGCCATGATGAGCGGTCTTGCGAGCGACCGCGGCGAGGAGTTCGCCCACCTCGGCTCCGACGTCTTCGCCGCCATCGAAAACCTCACCATCCCCGTCATCGCGGCCGTCAACGGCTTCGCGCTCGGCGGCGGCTGTGAGCTCCTGCTCTGCTGCGATTTCGCCTACGCGGCGACCAACGCCAAGTTCGGCCAGCCCGAGGTCAACCTCGGCCTCATCTGCGGCTTCGGCGGCACGCAGCGGCTCCCGCGGAAGGTTGGCTACGGCCACGCGATGGAGCTCCTGATGACGGGTGCCGTCATCGGTGCAGACGAGGCGCTCCGTATCGGCCTCGTCAACCGGGTGCTGCCGCTCGAGGAGCTCATGCCGGCGGTCGTCAAGACGATGACCACCATCCTCTCCAAGGCGCCGCTCTCGGTCACCCGCTCCAAGCAGCTCGCGCAGCGCTCCTTCGACCTGCCCATCGCCGAGGGTCTAGCGGAGGAGTGTGCGGTGTTCGGCGAAATCTTCGCAAGCCCCGACGCAAAAGAGGGAACGACAGCCTTCGTCGAGAAGCGCCCCGCCATCTTCAGCCACCAGCGCTGAGCCGATGGCTGCGGCCTCGCTCACCTCGCTTGCCGCCGCTGCCCGGGCAGGCGATCACCGAGCGACCGCTATGCTCCTCCGCATCGCCGAACAGGGTGGCGCGGAGGCAGACCAGCTGGAGCGAGAGCTCCGTCATGGCGCCCCTCCCCCCGCGCATCGCATCGGCATCACGGGGGTTCCGGGCGCAGGGAAGTCCACGCTCGTCAGCCAGCTCGTGACCGCCTTTCGGCAGCGCGGAGCCCGCGTCGCGGTGGTGGCGGTTGACCCCTCTTCGCCCTTCACAGGCGGCGCCCTCCTCGGCGATCGCGTTCGCATGCAGCAACACGCGGAAGACCCGGGTGTCTTCATCCGCTCCATGGCCACGCGCGGAAAGCTTGGCGGGTTGGCACAGGCCAGCAACGCTGTCGCCGATACGCTCGCCGCGCTCGGATTCGACCCGGTCATCATCGAGACGGTCGGCGTGGGCCAAGACGAACTCGACATCGCGGCCGCAGCCCACACCACGCTGGTTGTCCTGGTCCCGACTCTCGGCGACGAGGTTCAGGGGCTCAAGGCGGGGCTCATGGAGATTGGCGACGCGATGGTCGTGAACAAGGCCGACCTCCCCTCCAGCGCAGCCTTTGTCCGCGACCTCCGCGCCACGCTGGCACTCCGCCGCGTCGGCGGGCAGGAGCCGCCGCCTCTCCTCGCGACCACGGCCACGACGGGCGAGGGGATTGGGGAGCTTTGCGCCTGGCTCTTCGACCGAGACCGTGGGCGTGAGGGCTGGATGGCTGCGGGGGAGGCGCGGCGTAGGCGCTGGGCGCTGGAATCGGAGCTTGCGGGGGCCATCCGGCGGCGTGTCGAGGCACTGCTCGCGGGGCAGCCCGAACTCTGCGCGCAGGTCGAGCGAGGCGAGGTGGGTAGCTACGAGGCCACCGAGCGACTGGTGGGTCGAACCGGCCCCGATTGAGCGAGCAGGTTGCTTGCTCCGCCGCACCCGCGTTGCTATCTCGCAGCGAGGCCGCCCATAGGTTCTCATAGGCCATCCGAAGGTTCTCACATGACTCGCTCCAAGCTTCGCCTTCTCCTGACCTCATTTGCCGTGGCAGCCCTGATGGGCTCCGCAACTGGCTGCCGCGAGTGGCTTGACGACGGCCTCTCGGTGGCCGACGACGCGCTCCTCGTCGACTTTGATGTCAGCCTCAACCTGCCCGGCGGCATCACGGTCCCCTACCCCGGCTCGGAGGCGCTCAACTCGCTGCCGATTGATACGGCGTCGGGCATTGTGAAACTGCCCTTCGTGCCGACGCCGGCGCTACCGATCAACATGATCGAGATCGACCCGACGGGTCAGCTCGAGCGCTTCCGGGACAACATCCGCTCCATCAAGATCAAGCGGATCACGGCAACGGTTACAGAAAACACCTTTCCGACCGAGATTCAGCCGATTGCGATCCACATCGGCGAATTCAACGAGAGTGTGGAGACCTCGCTGAAGGCGGCCGCCACCCCGATCATCCCGATCGGAACCAACCCGGTCGTGGACGCCACCATCGATTCGGCAAACCAGACCCCCATCGGGAATATTCTGAGCCTCTTGGCCTTCTCGATCACCACCCGCACCTCCGTGAAGAAGCCCGCCGGCGCCATACCCGAGGGCGGCTCCTTCACGATGAAGTTCAAAATCGATCTCACGATCACGGCGACCCCCATTCCGCAATGACCCGACTCCGACTTCCCCTTCGCAGCGTCCTACTGCTCGCCGGTCTCGCGCTTCTGCCCGCCCTCGCGCTGGGTGGACCTGGACCGGCTGCTACCGCCCAGCCGAGCGTTGTTGTCAAGCCGAGCGTTGTTGTCGCCAAGCCTGCGGCTGCCGCTGCGCCCAAGCCGGCCGCCGCCGCCCAGCCGACCATGGTAAACGCCGCATCCAACAAGCCCGCGATAGCCGGAACCATCGTTCCACCGGCAGCGACCTCGCCCAAGTCGGTACTTCCGCCTTCGCCGCCGCCAGCGCCGCCGCTCCCGCCGCCACCCGTCGCCGCGTAGCCCGCCCAACCGGCGCCTCAGCAGTCTGCTCCGGCAATCGACCCGTCGCGGGCCCCCAAGGCCTACATCCTCTCGCGCTACACGGGCGAGCTCGCAGACGACGACCTCAAGCCCATCTCTGGCATCTTCAGAGTCACCTTCAAGCTCTTTCCCGACATCTCGGCTCCCACTGATATCTGGACCGAGACGCTCTTCGTCACAATCGTGGAGGGCCGCTACGATGTGGCGCTGGGGCGCATCACGCCCATTGGCGCCAACCTCGACGGCAGGCAGCTCTTTCTGAGCGCGACGCTCGAGGAAGAGCCCGGTGAGCGCATCCCCTTCGCGGTGCGTGCGGCAACGACGCGTGACGACTCGCCCTCAGGCCCCATCTTCCGCGGCAAGAACTTTGCCGATGTCGCCGACCGCGCCCTCGTCGCAACCCGCGCAGCGACGGCAGACAACTGCTCCACGCTTGGCGGAAAGACGGCCGAGGAGATCGACCAGAGCAAAGAGCTGAACAAGCGGGTCTCTGAGCTCCGCGAGGCGCTTCGCGAGAAGAGCTCCATCAAGCTCGGCGGGCAGCAGCAGGTGCTGGAGCGGGTCGGCGGTGCCGGCGGAAACTCCTACCAGCGCCAGTGCCCGCCCGGCTTCGTCGTCACGGGCTTCCGCGGCGGCCAGGGCCAGTTCCTCGACTCCATCGAAATCGTCTGCAACGCCATTGAATAGTCCCCTTTGACTGAGGTTCGCTCATGACCGTGAAGATGTTCGCCGCTCTCGCTCCGCTTCTGTTCGTCGCCGCCTGCTCCAAGCAGACGAGCACGCCGGCGCCAACGCCGGCAGAGGCTCCGAAGGCCGCCGCCCCCGCGCCGGTAGAGCCCGCGCCCGCTCCGACGCCCGTCGCCGATATCCCCAAGGCTGCGCCCGGCTCGGTTCCTGCGCTCGGCAGCGAGTCCACCGCCGAGATCCTCGCGGCCTTCCCTGGCGACGGCAAGCTCATCGCGACGCTCGCGACCACCCACGGCCAGATCCAGTGCGAGCTCTTCGACAAGAAGGTGCCCAACACGGTTGCCAACTTTGTCGGTCTCGCGACGGGCAAGAAGACCTACGTGAACTACAAGACCGGTCTGCCGGAGCGGGGCAACTTCTACGACGGCCTCATCTTCCACCGGGTCATCCCCGACTTCATGATTCAGGGCGGCGACCCGCAGGGCGTTGGCATGGGCGGCCCGGGCTACCAGTTTGCCGACGAGTTCGAGCCCACGCTCCGCCACGACAAGGCCGGCACCCTCTCCATGGCCAACGCCGGCCCCGGCACCAACGGCAGCCAGTTCTTCATCACCGACCGAGCCACGGCCCACCTCGACAACCGCCACTCCGTCTTCGGCGCCTGCGACGAGACCGACATCGTCAAGCAGATCGCCCGCGTGCCCACTGCACCCGGCAACCGCCCGCTGCAGGATGTCATCATCGAGCGTGTGACGGTGGCGCGGAAGTAACGCCTCCGATTGCCCTAGCCGGTCGCGCCGCCAGTCCGCTTGCGGCGCGTTCGCGTTTTTGGCGGTTCGATCGCATCGGCATCGGCGGCGGGCGCAACCGGCGGCGGCGAGGCGGACGGTGCAGCAGCAGCCTCGTCGCCCTTCCCGCGGCGTCCCAGCACCCTGTCGGCGAACTCCTGTGCTGCGCCTCGGATGACCTCCTCGAGCACACTCGACGCCACCGACTCGCCTGGCTTCGCAGGCTCGGCCGCAGCATTGTCGACAACCCGCACCCGCGAGGTCACGGCCGGCTTGAAGGCCGCGTCGTTGGGCACAAAGCGGATCTCGGTGCGGATCTCGAAGGAGAGCTTGGTCAGCACCTTGGCGACCTCATCGCCCAGGTTGGCGGTCTCGAGGAAGTCGCGGAACTCGTTGGCGGCCACGCGTACCACCTCGCGCTTGGTCGCATCGGCCTGAGCGAGCATGTAGTGGACTGCCTCGCGCGGAAGCTTGAGGTCGCCCACAACGCTCCGGAGCACCTCGCCGCCGATGGCCGCACCCACCTCGCCCGTGGAGGTCACGCGGCGACGCAGGCCTTCCGGGAAGAGCGACTCAAGCCGCTCTCGCAGGCGTGTCGCATCGTCGTGCGTTTCGTCGGTCGACTTCGGGGGCTGTTTGCCGCTCATGGACTGCTCACGCTGGGGTCTAACGTTCGTCCGACGGCAGGCGATTGAGCGCGCCGGTCACTGGGGCAACCAGCGTCGGGTCGCCGCCAAGGTCGACGAAAATCTGTCGGTAGTAGCGCGCCCGCTCGATCTCGCCCGCCACGCGGAGGGCGTCGGCCGCGCGGGCATAGAGCGGGAGGTCGGAGGGCGACTGCGCAATGGCAACGAGGGCCAGACGAGCAGCATCGGCGACTTTGCCCTCGAGCGCCGCGAGGTCGCGACGGGCGGCGACGGCGGCCTGCGCGGGGAGCCCCTGGAGCGTTCGAAGGCTCATGAGCCACGACCGCTCCGCAGCGAGCGAGGAGGCCTCCGCGGCGCGCTCCTCTGGGCTGCCCTGGGCAGCGGCAACATCGACCGACTTCGCGAGGTAGGCCTGCGCGCGGGGTTCGACCCGGGCGATGAGGTCGTCGATGGCCGGAAAGGTTGGCGCGAGCTCCTTGACCCGGACGAGCGCGTTGCGGGCGCCAACCATGTCGCCGGCGATCGCGCGGGAGACAGCCAGCTTGTAGTGGCTTTCGACGGAGTCGGGGGCGAGCCTCGAAGCCTCCTCGAAGCGGGCCGCAGCCACGAGCCAGTCGTTGGAGGCAGCTGCAGCGTCGGCGGCGTCGGTGGCGTCGAGCCAGGCCGATTCGTTGGAGGCGGCGGGAGCCGCAACAGGCGCGGGAGCCGCAACAGGCGCGGGAGCCGCAACAGGTGCGGGAGCCGCAACGGGCGCGGGAGCTGCTGCAGGCGCTGGAGCCGCAACAGGCGCGGGAGCCGCAACAGGCGCAGGAGCCGCAACAGGCGCGGGAGCCGCAACAGGCGCGGGAGCCGCTACAGGCGCGGGAGCCGCAACAGGCGCGGGAGCTGCAACAGGCGCGGGAGCTGCGATAGGCG
>CAIQPA010000578.1 GCA_903873545.1 uncultured delta proteobacterium | reverse complement strand
GCGGTGACGGTCGCGACGATATCCATCGCATCTACAGCACCAAGGTGGCCGATGCGTAGAATCTTGCCCTTGAGGCTGTCCTGGCCGCCGGTGATTGTCGCGCCGTAGCGGTCGCGCATGGTGGCGATGAGGTCGTCGGCACGGATGCCAGCCGGCGGGAGGATGCTTGTCAGCGCGGGGCTCGGATGGTCGGCGAAGAGGGAGAGACCGAGCGCCTTCACCGCCGCGATGGTGCCCGCAGAGAGCGTTGCCTGATGGGCAAAAAGCGCCTCGCGACCCGCCTCGTGCCAGCGCTCCATCACCTCGTCGAGCGCGAGGATCAGCGGCACCGCCGGTGTAAAGGCCGAGTCTCCGGCCGTCGCCTGCTTGCGCTCGCCGCGCAGGTCGAGCGACATCGCGTGATTGCCGCCAGGACGAGCAAGCGCCTGCCAGCCGCGCGGCCCGATGCCGACCATCGCGCCGCCTGGCGGCACACCGAACGACTTCTGCGTGCCGCTCACCAGCAGGTCGATGCCGTCGCGCTCCATCGAGAGGTCAACGCAGCCGACAGCGGTGATCCCGTCCACCAGCACAATGGCCTCAGGCGCCCTTTGACGGAACTGAGCAATGAGCTCGGCGACAGGATGAAGCGCGCCTGTCGAGGTCTCCGAGGCAACCAGCACGAGCGCGTCGAAGGCCGGCTGTGCCGCCAGCAGCGCACTGAGGGCCTCGGGAGTCGCCGAGGCGCCATAGGCGACCTCGAGCGTCGTCACCTCACAGCCAAGCTGCCTGCCGAGCTCTACCCAACGCTCGGCAAACTTACCGCCGGTCACCGCCAAGAGCCTGTCGCCGGGGCGGAGCGCCCCTTGCATCGCGGCCTCCATCCCGGCCGTTCCCGAGCCGGTGACGAAGAGCACATCGCCCGAGGTGTCCCAAAGCCACTTCAACCGACCCAGCATTCGCACGAAGAGCCGGGTGAAGGCCGCCGAACGGTGGTGAGGGTGGGAGGTAGCCATGAGCAGACGGGTAGCTTCAGCCACCTGCGTCGGGCCCGGAGTCATGAGGCGCGCCTTGACGAACATTGCACCATCCGCGTTGAGGCAACGGCGCTCCTCGTACTCCACCCCCCTCGACTGTCAAGCCAGAGACTTGTTGTCTCTCGCCGAGAATTCGCGGTAATGTCGCTCTTCCAATAGGAAAAGTGAATGCTCCCAACCTCATCAGACGCTCTCCTTGTCGGCCCCTACCCCGTTGTTGGCGCGCTCCACCGCTCCGCCGATGTCAGCCGCTTCGCCTGCAGCTTTCCCGCAGCGCCCCATGGCGTGCGGCTGGTTGCTCTCTCGGTGCTGCCCGCCTCCACAGCGGAGCGGGTATCCGACTCGGCCCAGCTCCTCGAGCGGATCGCAGCAGTTCGGAACCTTCAGCACGCCCTGATCCCCGATCTCTTCGACGTCGCCCTGCGCGGCGATCGTCTCTACACCGTCGAGTCCCTGGCAGAGGGGGTTCCCCTCAGTGAGCTTCTCGCTGCGATGCGGGCAGACGGCCGCAACCTCGATCACGAGACGGGCGCAGCGCTCCTCTCCGACATCGCTGGAGCACTCATCCACGCGCAGGAGCGCCCCGCGCCGGCCGGCTACCCCGGCAGGCTCTTCCACGGTGCGCTCTCCACAGACACCGTCATCGTTACGCTCCGCGGTGAGCTGCGGCTGGAGCAGTTTGCGCTCGGGCCCTGGCTCTCCAATCGCGGAGGCCTCACCCCGCTGGACGGCTGCCTCGAAGATGTGCGCGCCATCGCCCGCATCGGTGCAGAGGCCATGCTCGGCGACGCTGCCGCTGTCGCGCTCTCCTCCCGCCAGATGGCGGCCGAGGGGCTCCCGGACGAGATCGCGCAGATGCTCGAAGCCGCCATGCTCCAGCCTGCGGAGCGCTCCGCCGAGGCGCTCTCAAGCATGCGGGCAAGCCTGCAGCTCTGGCTCCGCTCCCGCGCCTCCTTCTCGTCGCGCCACCGGCTCCGCACGCTCCTGTTCACCCACCTCGCGGCGCGCTCCGGCTCTGCGCTGCCACCCGACGCCGTCGCGCTCAAGCGGGCTGAGTTCTCCTTCATCGACGAGGGCTCGCTGGCGGCCGATCGACAGGCCGAGCCCGATCCGCTCTCCGATGCCCTGCTTGCGGCCTGCGCAGCAGACGCCTTCGCAGCCCACGAGGAAGCTTCCAACGCGCAGCGAATCGTTCCGCTGGGACTGCCCAACCCGACGCCTGGCATGGGAAGCCCGGTGTTGCCCGCCTTCGGTCGCACGCGCGGCGCCGGGCTCGCGCTATCGGCCTTCGACGCCGAGATGTTCTCCGGTGAGACACTCGCCGTCCCCATGCCCTCCGACTACCTGCCAGAGGTTGCCCGCACCGGCAGTGCGCCGCTTCCCGCTCAGCCGGCGCAGCCCTCCTATCGGCCAGCAAGGACCGCCAGTGTCTCGGTGACAGGTTCCCACCTCTGGCAGGGCAGCGAGTCGTCGACGGGCAACGCGCCAGTCGAGCCGGCCTCCAAAGACAGGCTCTCCACCGTCTTTGCTGCCCCGACAGCGCAGCCTGTTCGCTCACGCCGCTGGATGCTCGTCGGTGCGATCTCCGCTGCCGCGCTGCTCTATGGCCTCTTCTCTTGGCAGAAGTCCTTCCAACCGGCGCCCGTAGAGAAGCAACAGATCCTCCTTACCTCCTCCCCACTTGGCGCTCGGGTGGTCATCGGAGGCATCGAGACCGGTGCCGTCACACCCACCACCCTCGTCGGGACCTCGATTGCCGAAATCAAGACGCTCACCGTGCGGCGCGAGGGCTTCGAGACACCGCCCGTGGGCACCGGCGACATCACAAGCACCGCGCCCCTCTCGCTGCTCTTCACCCTCAAGCCGCTCCCACATACCATCCGGGTCGAGTCCAACCCGCCCGGCGCCACCGTGACGGTCAACGGCACCCCCTGCGGCAGCACGCCGACCGTCTGCATGCCCATCTATGTGGACCCCGCCGACGGCGCGACCCTTGAGTTCCGACGCGACGGCTTCGCAGCTGCGATCATCCCACACAGCTGGGAGCCGGGACTCTCGCAGAGCACTGTCACCCAGACGCTCCTGCCGCTGAAGGCGGAGGCTGCTGTAACCGCAGCGCCGGAGCAGGCCAACGACAAGGCCAAGACGAAGGCGAAAGAGAAGCCCGCTAAGGGAACGCGGGGGGCCAAGTCGCCCAAGGCTGCTGGCAGCCGCGATGCGACCGCACCGCCAACCCCAGACAAGCCGAACTAGACGGCGGCGTCGCTGGCGTCGGTTTGCAGTACCCGCTCGCCGCCGCCAAGACCCGTGAGGCGGTAGAACCAGAGCCGCAGGTCGTCGATGACCGTGTAGGCAACCGGCACGACCACCAGCGTCAGCACTGTCGAAACGAGCATGCCACCCATCAGCGAGCGGCCGAGCGGCGCATAGGGAATGCCGACGATGGCTGTCGATCCGAAGGCCATCGGGATGAGTCCGACAATGGTCGTCAGCGCGGTCATCACGACCGGTCGAAACCGCTCTCGACCGGCAGCCACGAGGGCCTCCGACCGGGTGAGGCCGCCCCGCCTCCGCTCTGCCACGAGGTCGATGAGCACGATGCCGTTGTTCACCACGACGCCCACAAGAATGACGAGGCCGATGCCGGCCATCACATCGAAGGGTGTGCCCGTCAGATAGAGCGTCCAGATGGCGCCCGTGAAGGCAAAGGGGACCGAGAAGAGAATCGCCAGCGGCAGCACGAAGGACTCGAAGAGGAAGCCCATGAGCAGAAAGATGAAGACGGTGGCCAACAAGAAGGCCAGAAAGATATCGGTGGTGTTTGAGGCGATGCCGGTCAGTTTGGTCCCCTTCTCCGGCCCGTAGCCTTCCGGCCAGGGGAAGGCTGCGAGCGCCCTGTCCATCTCTTTGCCGAGCGCCTCGATGTCTTCGCGGGAGGTTCGAACGACGAGCTGCGCGACCGTGCGGCCGTTGACCCGCTCGATGGAGCCGATGCCCGAGGCCACCTCTCCATGCGTGACGGAGCCAAGCGGGACCATGCCGGAGAGTGTCGGGAGTGGGAGCGCGTCGAGCGCAGCCGGGCTTGTCGCAGCGGCGGCCCCCGCAGAGGCGAAGATCTTGATGGGTTCATCACCGCCGACGAGCTGGCCTACCTCGCGGCCTCGGAGCGCCAGGTCGACAAAGGCGCCGACGGCTCCAACAGGGAGCCCGAGCGTCGCAGCAATCTCACGGTCGGGGCGGAGTTGGAGCTCGCGGCTGGTGCTTGCATCATTACGCCGGACAACGCTCGTCACGCCCGGCAGCCGCTCCAGCCGGGCAATCACCTCGGGGAGCAGCGCGTCGAGCTGCGATGACTGCCGGCCGGCGATCATCAGGTCGATGCCGCCCACGCCGTCCGAGGTATCCCAGGTGAGCGACCACTTCGCGCCAGCCTTTCGCGGGACCCGACGCTGCAGCTCGGCGATGACACCCTCACGCGTGAGCTTCCGATCATCCGGCGGTACGAGGAAGCAGCGCACCTGCGGACGCCCCATCCAGCCACCCATCCGGACGACGATGTCGCGGAGCCCGAGCTCTTCACGCGCCGCAAGCAGGATCCCTTCGGCCTCTTCGAGCACAGCCTCCTGTTCGTCGATGGTCACGTTGTCGTCGAATCGGTAGATCATCCGGACATCGCCGATGTTGGCCTGCGCCTGATCGCTCTGCTGCACCTTGTCGCCGATGAGGAAGACCGAGGCGAAGAGCAGCGTGGCGACCAGCGCCACATCGCCGCGGTGGCGGAGCGCGACCGCCAGCCAGCCGGCGAACCGCTCCTCCACCCGCGGCTTGTCCTCTTCGGGCGGCAT
>CAIQPA010000577.1 GCA_903873545.1 uncultured delta proteobacterium | reverse complement strand
GGCGCGTTGCAGCCGGCACTGTCGCCACCGAGCTCGGCGCAGTCGAGCGAAGTGCAGTAACCGCCGGGGAACTCGCTGCTCGACGCGCCTCGGATGCAGGTCCCGCCCTTGCAGTTGATGTCTGCGCTGCAGGGCGACCCGTCCGCGACGCCGTTCGGGTTACGCACGGGCGACTGCGTTGCGGCATCGGACGGTGCGCAGACGCTGTCCTCGGCGTCGAGCGCGAAACACTCGTAACCGAACCGGCAGCCGTTGGCCGCGGTGCAACTCTTGAGGCAGGCCGTGTCGGTCGCTGACTCTGACAGCTGCACGCAGATGCTCCCTGCGCCACAGGCATCGGAGCTCGAGCAGCCCGTGATCGAGCAGTATCCGTCCACAAAGTTGGTCAGGCAGGTGCCCGACGCACACTCCGCGCCGTTGCCACAGGGCGCCCCGATGGTGCCGGCCGCCGCGTAGGTGTCGCCCAGCCCGCTAGGCAGGCAGACCTGGTCGGCGCCTACGGCGAGGCAATCGTAGCCGGTTCGGCAGGGGCGCAGCTCGGAGCAGTTCTCGAAACAGAGCGGGCCTCCGCCATCCACCGACAGACACTCGGCGCCGAAGATGTTGCTGCAGCCCGAGCCGTCGCATTCCGGCGTCGTGCAGTACCCCTCCGGATAACCCTGCGCGTCGGTCAGGCAGAGCCCGCCGAGACACTCTTCATTGGTGGTGCAGGAGGCGCCGTCGCTGATGGAGTCGAGATAGGAGGTCAGCACATCGCAGCCCGCGAGCAGAAAGGATGCAGCGAACAGGACAACAGCTCTCGCGAAGACTCTCATCGGCGCTCTCCACAAAGGTCGTGCTGCGGTGACGGGCGGCAGCTTCGCTTCTTCACCCCTCATCCTTCCACCCGCTCAAGCAGCTCCATGAGCGTTCGCCCATGTTGCGGATGGGCGACCAGGAAGAGGTTGCGCCGTTCGCGCCACTGCTCATTCGCGGCACGAAGGAACTCGGCGAGTTCCTGCTCATACCGACGCTTGGTCGCACCGGTCGCCTGCTCATAGCGGGCGCTCAGCAGCCGCGCATTGGCGGCCATCTCCACCCGATTCGTGGCGATGTAGGCGCGTACCCGGGCAACCGCCTGGTCGGGGTTCGCCTGCTGCGCCGTCACGATCTCCGCCAGCTCCACCACAAAGAGCCGCGCCCGCTCCTCCTCGGCGCCCATCAACAGATAGACGGGACCCTTCGCCTCTTCCTGAGGGCGCTGCGGCGCGGCGCAACCGCCCAGCGATGCACCCAGGCAGCCGAGCACCAGCAGACAGGCCGCTCTCCATCCAAGACCCGTCCGCATCGTCATCCTCCGACCTCCAGCGCCCGCTCTCGCCGCAGCTCTGCAACCTCCGACCAGGAGGTCACGGGCAACGAGCAGCTACCGCCCCTGCAGAGATAGTAGGTGGCGCGACCCTCGAGACAAGTTCTCGCTGCTACCAACGACGCAGCGAGCGGCGCACCGAGCGATTCGCCCTCGCGGCAGACCACAAGGAGGTCATCGGCGCCAATGAGGCAGAGCGCGGCGGCCCGCACCTCTGCAAGCTCCTCCGACGAAGCCGCCGCAGGCAGCACAGCCACCAGCGTCGTGAGCCCGAGCCAGCCGTTTTCCACCACGCGGAGGAGCGAAGTGCAACCGCTCGCCGACGTAGCCACCTCTGCCCCATGCTGCGACAGCGCACGCACCACGAGCTCCTCGAAGCCCCCATCGTCCACCAGCTGCGCCAGCCGCTGCAGCGCCCGAAGCATCGACGCAATCGCATTGGGCGTCGCCTCGTCGAGGGCCGACCGCAACGACACAACCAGCCTCTCGCCATCGGTCGGTGCCAGCCCGAAGGTCCCGGCCTCCTCTTCGTAGAAGCGAGCAATCGCACCCTCGGCCAGGGTCAATGCAGACCTCAGGTGCTCCGCCCTTCCCGTCACAACGAAGAGGTCGAGCGCGCCGTTGCAGAGCTCCGCATGGTCGTCGAGGAAGGCTCCGGTGTGGGCACGATCCGCGCCACCCTCGGCCCGCTGTCGAATCCGCGAGAGGCGCCCGTCGCTCAACCGAAACCCGGCGAGCACCGAGCCCATCGCCCGCTCCGCACGCGCCACCATCTCGCCATCGCCGAGCACACCACCGAGCCGCGCCAGCCCCTGCACCATGAGGCCGTTCCAGGCCGCAATCCGCTTCA
This sequence comes from uncultured delta proteobacterium, assembly GCA_903873545.1. Lineage (GTDB taxonomy): Bacteria > Myxococcota_A > Bradymonadia > REDH01 > REDH01 > CAIWGR01. The sequence continues at coordinate 1,177 of CAIQPA010000577.1, read as the reverse complement.
TATCTGTCACGGGCGCGACCCGCTTCGACCGCGCCTCGAGAAGCTGCTCTACGACCTGCGCCGCCTTCGCCTCCGCCACATCTGGCGTCAGGCCGAAACGAGCACCTACGGCCGCAACACTCTCACGGCGCGCGAGCACGCTCTGACCATGCTCAAAGTTCCCATGGTCACGCACGTCGAGCAGCCGGCAGGCAAACGGCGCGTCGGCCGCGCCTACAACCGCCGAAACCTCCTCGGGCCGCCAGACGAAGAACTTCCCCTCCTCGCCCTCCGAGTCGGCATCCTGCGCAGCGTAGAAGCTACCATCCTCCGCCGTCATCTCACGGTCGAGCCAGCGTACTACGCCGCGCGCCGCGACCTCCAGCTCCGGCAGCGGGTCGGTCCTCAGCATCTCCGCAATGAGGCGCAGCAGCAGCCCGTTGTCGTAGAGCATCTTCTCAAAGTGGGGCACCTCCCACCCACCGTCGACGGTGTAGCGATGGAAGCCGCCGCCGAGCTGGTCGTAGATGCCTCCTGCGGCCATCCGCTTGGCCGTCATGACCGCATGCGAACCGGCCATCGGGTCGCCCGTGCGATCCGTCGAACGCAGCAGCAGTTCCAGGCTCATGACGTTCGGAAACTTTGGCGCGCCGCCAAAGCCCCCGTTCTCCCGATCGGCGCGCGCCATCAGCTGGATGACCGCCCGCTTGAGGTCGCCGGGATTCGGCGCCGCGGCGCTAGCGCCCCGCTCCTCGCGCGCAATCGCCGCGGTGATCTCGGCCGCGGAGGTCACAACCTCTTCCCGCTTCTCTGTCCAGGCCCGATGGATGCCCTCCAGCACCTGCCGCCAGCTCGGCCGACCGTAGCGCGGATCCGGCGGGAAGTAGGTGCCGGCAAAGAAGGGCTGCCCGTTTGGCATCAGGAAGACATTGAGCGGCCACCCGCCCTGCTGCGTGAGCAGCTGACAGGCCGACATGTAGACCCGGTCCACATCAGGCCGCTCCTCGCGGTCCACCTTCACCGACACAAAATGCCGGTTCTGAATCTCCGCGACCGCCGGGTCCTCGAACGACTCATGCTCCATCACGTGGCACCAGTGACAGGACGAATAGCCGATCGAGATCAGCAGCGGCTTGCCCTCCGACCGTGCCCGCTCAAAGGCCTCGTCGCCCCACGGAAACCAGTCCACAGGGTTGCC
>CAIQPA010000576.1 GCA_903873545.1 uncultured delta proteobacterium | reverse complement strand
TGTGGCTATCACGCTCGACGAGCGGAGCACGCTCGCCGAGGTGGAGGCGGTCGCTGCCGCCCTCGTCGGTTCGCCCGTTGCCGCCGCCCTTGAGCAGGCCGATGCATCGTGGCCCGAGGCGCTGGTACGCCGCGCGCCGCTGCTGCCGTTTGCTGTCTTTGCGCGCTACCACGCCGAGCACGAGATGCTCCGCTACATGCGCTCGCTGGAGGCCAAGGACCTGTCGCTGACGACCGCGATGATCCCGCTCGGCTCCTGCACGATGAAGCTCAACGCCAGTGTGGAGATGATGCCGCTCTCATGGCCTGAGTGGGCCTCGATTCATCCCTTCGCGCCGCGCGATCAGGCGGAGGGCTACCTGGCGATGATGGACGAACTCGGCGACTGGCTCGCTGAGATCACGGGCTTTGCGGCAACCTCGCTGCAGCCCAACGCCGGCTCGCAAGGAGAGTATGCGGGGCTTCTGGTCATACGCGCCTACCACGAGGCCCGCGGCGAGGCGCATCGGAAGGTCTGCCTGATTCCCGTTTCGGCGCACGGTACCAATCCTGCGAGCGCGGTGATTGCAGGCTTTTCGGTGGTGACGGTTGCCTGTGATGCCGACGGAAATGTGGATGTTGCGGACCTCCGCGCGAAGGCGGCGCAACACGCGGAGCGGCTCGGCGCGCTTATGATCACCTACCCATCGACCCACGGCGTCTTCGAGACTGCAGTGGGCGAGATCTGCGAAATCATCCACGGCCACGGCGGCCAGGTCTACATGGACGGCGCCAACCTCAACGCCCAGGTGGGGCTGTGCCGTCCTGGCGACTTCGGCGCCGATGTTTGCCACATCAACCTGCACAAGACCTTCTGCATCCCGCACGGTGGCGGCGGTCCGGGCATGGGTCCCATCTGCGTTGCGCCGCATCTGGCGCCCTTCCTGCCTGGCCATCCGCTTTGGGAGACGGGTGGAGCCTCGGCAACCGGCCCAGTATCGGCAGCGCCGTTCGGCAGCGCGAGCATCCTCACGATTCCCTGGATCTACATCCGTGCGATGGGGCCAGACGGACTCCGCCGCGCGACGGAGGTGGCGATCCTGAATGCCAACTACATCGCTGCCCGCCTGAAGGGGGCCTACGATGTGCTCTACACGGGCGCATCGGGCCGCGTTGCCCACGAACTCATCCTCGACACCCGTGGCTTCAAGGCGACGGCGGGGATTGAAGCGGAAGACATTGCGAAGCGGTTGATCGACTTCGGCTTCCACGCGCCGACGATGTCGTTCCCGGTGCCAGGTACGCTCATGGTGGAGCCGACGGAGTCGGAGTCGCGCGAGGAGCTCGACCGGTTCTGCGAGGCGATGCTGCTCATCCGCGAGGAGATTCGAGCGATTGAGCTGGGACAGGCTCCGCGCGAAGGAAACGCGCTGAAGCTTGCGCCGCACACTGCTGCCGTGGTCTGTGCATCGGAGTGGACGCGGGGCTACAGCCGCGAGCAGGCCGCCTTCCCGACGGCGTCGACCCGCGCACGGAAGTTCTGGCCCGCGGTGGGACGGGTGGACAACGCATGGGGCGACCGGAACCTGGTCTGCACCTGCCCGCCGATGTCCGACTACGAGGACTGACGAACGCTGCACTGCCCGATGCGTCGCCTTTGCGCTTGCAAAGTCTCGGCATCGGAACGACGAGACAGACAACCTCTCATGGAGAAATGAAGATGCGCCTTGGATTGACGATCGGATACTCGGGTTCGAACCTTGAGATTGATATGGACCTCATCAAGGAGGCCGAGGCGCTGGGGTATGACTCCATCTGGTCGGCGGAGGCCTGGGGCTCTGACGCGGTCTCGCCACTTGCCTGGATCGGCGCGCAGACCACCCGCATCAAGCTCGGCACGGGTATCATGCAGATCCCTGCTCGCACCCCCGCCAACACGGCGATGACTGCGATGACGATGGACGCGCTTTCTGGTGGCCGCTTCCTGCTCGGCCTTGGTACCTCGGGTCCCCAGGTTGTGGAGGGCTGGCACGGTCAGGCCTTCGACAAGCCGCTGAACTGGATGCGCGAGTACATCACCATCATCCGGAAGATTCTGGAGCGCAAAGAGGTACTCGAGTTCGAGGGGACCCGCTACCAGATCCCCTACCGCGGCCCGGGTTCGACGGGCATGGGCAAGCCGCTGAAGAGCATTCTTCACGGCCACCCGAACATCCCTATCTACTCGGGTGCCATGGCGCCGCTTGGACAGCAGCTGGCGGGCGAGCTGGCTGACGGCGTGTTGCTGACCTGCATGAACCCCGAGCGGCCGGAGGTCATCGTCGACCAGATCAAGGCTGGCCTTGCGAAGGGCACGCGGGGTAAGACGCTGGCCGACTTCGACATCGCGCCGACGGTCGCGGTGGTGCTTGCAGACGACCTCGATGCGGCCCGGTTCCCGCTCAAGATGCAGCTCGCGCTCTACGTGGGCGGCATGGGCGCCAAGAACAAGAACTTCT